>JAUNJM010000016.1 GCA_030533265.1 Ruminococcus sp.
GCTATAACGTTATTGTAAAATCAGTAACTGTTTCACAGAAGGGCGTAACAATGTGTTCAAATGGCGAAAACGCTGGTATCACAGTTACAGACAGCGTTGCTTCAGAACCGGAAAAGCCAGTAGAGCCAGAAAAGCCTGAAGACAGCTCAAATGTAGAAGCTGCAGATGGCACAACATTCACAATTAAAGCACCACAGGTAGCAAGCTGGACTTCAGTATTCCCAGCTGCATCATTCGGTGATGACTTCATCGATGCTAGATCATTTACAAGAGATTTGCCACTTGATGTCACAATCAACTATGATTTGGGCGGAGACTTTGCAGATGATGGATACGCAAACATCAAGATCTCTGAAGCTGCTTCTGGCTGGAAAGCATTGAGAAAAATTAACGCAAGCTATGTTGAAGGACTTAAGCTTCTTGGTACAGAATGTGACTATGACGAAAGCGGTATTGGCTTTGCATATCAGGATGGAAAGGGCAATACTGTTGTAGTTCCTTATGCTATGCAGACAGCTGGCGACGTTGTAACAAACGATCCTGACAACCATGTTATGAAGTTCAGACTTACAGCAGATTGCGTAAACTACCTTATCGACAGTGCTACAGCAACTGACTCAAGCTACAATGGTATTCAGCTCCAGGGCTATAACGTTATTGTAAAATCAGTAACTGTTTCACAGAAGGGCGTAACAATGTGCTCAAATGGCGAAAACGCTGGTATCGTAGTATCATAATAGTTATAAGTAAAAATTTAATGTGCTGTTCATAATAGCAAGAACAACATAATTTAACCGAGTCTGATGTAGATTCTATAAACATTACTATATTTAAAGTTCATAGACTATTGATAATAGTAATTTGTAAAGGATTATATAGGAGGTAATAATATGAAAAAGTATTTGAAGCCTTCAGCTGAGATTACAAAGTTCGAAGTTGAAGATTCTGTAATGGCTATCGGTACATCAAATATCAACACAGATCCAGGCTGGGGCGATCTGAAAGACGACCAGTTCGATGAAGTGTTCCCAGGATAATATTTGATTAAGTCAATAATTATTAAGAGCGATAACTATTTTAGTTACCGCTCTTTTTGCTATTGCATTTTATGAAAGAATGTGCTATAATGTGTTTATAACTTTAATCTGTAGGAGGAAACAAAAATGAATAAGTTAAGATTAATAGCTTTGTTTACAACAATCGCAATGAGCATTGCAATGATGGTTTCTTGTGGTGATGTTAAAGACAAAAATAAAGATTCTGCTGATGAAAACCAGACTGCTTCAACAGAAGAAGCTGGTGGAGATAAAAATACCACTGGCAATTCAAAAACTGAAGCTGATGCTGACAAAGCTGATGGCAAGAGTGACGGAAAAGATGCTGAACAGGGTAAGAACAACGATAAAGATAATCTTGACGAATCAATGACAGTATCAATTCAGATTATAGACGAACCAATCGACATTGAAGCTCTTGAAGAACAGCAGAAACAGGCAAATAACAATAGTGGTAACGCAAATAATAATACTGCTAACGGAAATGGTAATACTGGTAACAACGGTAACTCTGCTAGCACTGAGATGAACTCTGTTGAGCCAAACATGGAACTTGGTTGGGGACCTCTTTTGGGCTAAATGATGAAATCTTATAAAATTTGTAATCTCACGGTCAATATGGATCTTAAATTTCCGATCCTGAGCAAAAGGGCTGAAAAGTATCGTACTGAGTATACAGATAAGCCTGATATTTTGATAGATGTTACTGATACAGCAGTTTTAGATTTGAAACTGCGGGGACCACATCTTACAGACGCTGAGTGTGAGCTCATGGTGTCAACATCAGAGTTTTATAAGAGACTTTTGAACTTCAATGGCTTTATGCTCCATTCTTCGGCTGTCTGTGTAGATAATAAGGCGTATCTGTTTTCTGCAAATAGCGGAACAGGAAAGTCGACGCATACCTCACTCTGGTTAAAGCTGTTTGGCGACAAAGCTTTTATTATCAACGATGATAAACCTGCAATCAAAATTGAAAATGGCAAGGCTTATGTCTATGGCACTCCTTGGAGTGGTAAGTCAGACCTTAATCGTAATGTAAGAGTCCCATTACAAGGAATCTGTCTTCTTGAGCGTGCAGAGGAAAACTTTATTGAGCCTCTTGATAAGGGTACAGCTATATTCAAGATAATGAATCAAACGCTAAGACCACCACTTGAGTCTTATATGGACAAGCTGCTTGAACTGCTTGACGTTGTAATTTCAGATACTCCGATATGGAGAATGGGTTGTAACATCTCACTTGAAGCTGCCCAGATGGCTTATGAAGCAATGTCTAAATAAATTAAGCGACACTTAATGTGTCGCTTTTTTTGTATAAAAAAGCTCCGTACAATATGTACGGAGCTTTCTGACTTTTATATGAAAGAATTATTTCTCTTCGTTGCTGTAGAGCTTAGCATATCTGAGGAGATAATCATATCTGTCAGCAGCATTCTTAACAGCTGTGTCAAAGAGTTTCTCAGCTCTTTCAGGGTTCTGTCTTGCCAAAGCGTTATAACGAACTTCGCCCATGAGGAAGTCCTTATAATCAGCAGTTGGAGCCTTAGAGTCGAGAGTAAATGGATTCTTTCCTTCTGCCTTAAGACGTGGATCGAATCTGAAGAGGTGCCAGTAACCAGCCTGAACAGCCTTCTTTTCTTCTGTCTGAGCGATTGACATACCACCCTTGATACCATGGTTGATACATGGAGCGTAAGCTATGATAAGTGATGGACCATTGTAAGCTTCAGCCTCAGCAATAGCCTTGATACACTGGTTGTAATCAGCACCCATAGCGATGTGTGCAACGTAAACATAACCATAAGACATTGCAATACCAGCAAGATCCTTCTTCTTAACTTCCTTACCAGCAGCAGCAAACTGAGCGATAGCACCTGTTGGTGTTGACTTAGATGACTGTCCACCAGTATTTGAGTAAACTTCAGTATCGAATACAAAGATGTTTACATCTTCACCTGAAGCGATAACGTGGTCAAGACCTGAGAAACCGATGTCATAAGCCCAACCGTCACCACCGAAGATCCACAATGACTTCTTGCGGAGGAAATCAGCATCCTTAAGAATCTCATCAGCAGCCTTAGTCTTAGATTTCTTGAGAGCTTCGATCAAAGCGTCAGTTGCAGGTGAGTTAGCAGCACCGTTATCAACTGTTGAGAGGTAACCCTCAATAGCCTTCTTGAGTGCAGCAGACTTAGTTGTCTTTTCAAGCTCAAGAATCTTACCGATAGTTCTCTGTCTGATTGTATTCTGTGCAAGGAACATACCGTAACCATATTCAGCGTTATCTTCAAAGAGTGAGTTAGCCCAAGCAGGACCCTTACCATTCTTGTTTACTGTGTAAGGAGTTGAAGGAGCAGAACCACCCCAGATTGATGAACATCCTGTAGCGTTAGCGATATACATTCTGTCACCAAAGAGCTGAGTTACGAGCTTAGCGTAAGGTGTTTCACCACAACCGGCACAAGCACCTGAGAATTCGAGGAGAGGCTGTTTGAACTGTGAACCCTTAACTGTAGTTTCCTTGAACTTTTCAAGAATTTCAGGCTTCTCTGGAAGTGTAAGACCATAGTTGAAAACTTCCTGCTCAGCAAGCTGAGTTTCGAGTGGAGCCATATTGAGAGCCTTGTTACCCTTCTTACCAGGACATACATTTACGCAAGAGCCACAACCTGTACAGTCGAGAGCTGACATTGTAACGATGAAGTTATATCCAGGCATACCTGTCATTGGAACAGCCTTATCCTGAGCAAGCTTAGGAGCCTTCTTAAGCTCAGCATCTGTCATAACAATCGGACGGATAACAGCATGAGGACAAACGTATGAACAGAAGTTACACTGGATACAGTTTTCATTGTTCCAAGTAGGAACGTCAACAGCAATACCTCTCTTTTCGAAAGCAGCTGAACCCTGTGGGAATGTACCGTCAGCCATGTCAACAAATGTTGAAACCGGAAGCTCGTCACCCTTCTGAGCGTTGCAAGGGATCTGGATGTTGTTTACGAAGTCCTGAAGCTTCTTGTCAGCACACTTAACGTTGCTTATACCCATCTTAGTATCCTTAGCAGTCTTCCACTTAGCAGGAACCTTAACTTCAACTACCTGCTGGCAACCAGCGTCGATAGCGTCATGGTTCATCTTAACGATAGCCTCACCCTTCTTTGAGTAAGAAGCAGTAGCAGCGTCCTTCATGAACTTGATAGCGTCCTCGATAGGAATGATGTTAGCGAGCTTGAAGAAAGCAGACTGGAGAACAGTGTTGATTCTGTTTCCGAGACCGATTTCCTTACCGATCTTAACACCGTTGATTGTATAGAACTTAATATTGTTTTCAGCAATATATCTCTTTACCTGACCAGGGAGGTGCTTGTCGAGTTCTTTTTCGTCCCACTGACAGTTGAGGAGGAATGTACCACCTGGCTTGATGTCAGAAACGATGTCATACTTGTCGATATATGATTCATTATGGCAAGCAACGAAGTCAGCCTGGTTGATGAGGTAAGTAGACTTGATTGGAGTTTTACCGAATCTGAGGTGGGAAACAGTTACACCACCTGATTTCTTTGAGTCATATGCAAAGTAAGCCTGAGCATAGAGATCAGTGTGGTCACCGATGATCTTGATTGAGTTCTTGTTAGCACCAACTGTACCGTCAGCACCAAGACCCCAGAACTTACAAGCTGTTGTACCAGCTGGAGCTGAATCGAGCTTGTCCTCAACTTCGAGTGAGAGGTTAGTAACGTCATCGTTGATACCGATTGTGAAACGTGGCTTGAAGCTATCTTTCCAAAAAGCGTTCCAGTAAACAGCCTTGATCTGTGCAGGAGTTGTATCCTTTGAACCAAGACCATATCTACCTGAAGCAACAGGGATATCATGGAACTGAGTACCCTTGAGTGCAGCAACAACGTCAAGATAAAGTGGTTCACCGAGTGAGCCGGGTTCTTTAGTTCTGTCGAGAACAGTGATCTGTTCACAAGCTGCAGGGATTGCTTCAACGAGCTTATCAGCACAGAAAGGTCTGTAAAGTCTTACCTTAACAAGACCGAGCTTTGTACCCTCGTTAGCGTTGAGGTAATCAATAGTTTCTTCGATTGTATCACATACAGAACCCATAGCAACGATAACGTGAGTTGCATCAGGTGCACCATAGTAGTTGAAGAGCTTATAATCAGTACCGATCTTAGCATTTACCTGGTTCATATAATCCTCAACAACTGCAGGGATTGCATTGTAGTATGAGTTACAAGCTTCACGAGCCTGGAAGAAGATATCAGGGTTCTGAGCAGTACCTCTGAGAACAGGGTGTTCAGGATTGATAGCTCTGTTTCTGAATTCTTCGATAGCTTCATAGTCTACCATTTCAGCAACGTCAGCTTTATCCCATGTTTCGATTTTCTGGATTTCGTGTGAAGTTCTGAAACCGTCAAAGAAGTGGAGGAATGGAACTCTGCCCTTGATAGTTGAAAGATGAGCGATAGTACCGAGGTCCATAACTTCCTGTGGGTTTGATGAACAAAGCATAGCGAAACCTGTCTGACGACAAGCGTAAATATCTGAGTGGTCACCAAAGATATTGAGTGCGTGTGAAGCTACGCAACGAGCTGATACATGGATAACGCAAGGGAGCAGCTCACCAGCGATCTTGTACATGTTAGGGATCATAAGGAGCAAGCCCTGTGAAGCTGTATATGTTGTTGTGAGAGCACCGGCTGCAAGTGAGCCGTGAACTGTACCTGAAGCACCAGCCTCTGACTGCATTTCAGCAACCTTTACAGGAGCACCGAAAATATTTGTCTGACCTTTAGCAGACCACTGGTCTGTAACTTCAGCCATAACTGATGATGGTGTGATTGGATAGATAGCAGCGACTTCTGTAAATGGGTATGACGCCCATGCAGCAGCGTTGTTTCCGTCCATGGTTTTCATTTTTCTTGCCATTTTAGAATCATTCCTTTCTGAATATTCCGATACAGTATCTCCGGATTGAGGAGTAAAAAACCGTTCGGATAACAGTACCTGTCCGAACAACAAACAAGTCTGTTTTAACTCTTTAATTATAGCACTCTTTTGTCCCTTTGTAAATAGCTTTAGATGATTTTTTAATTAATTATACACTTTTTGAAGCACGCTTTCAAAGGTTTTCGGTAAATATGAAAGAATATATAAGTGTTTTTTAAAATATAGGGGTGTTTGTATTGACAAACGACGATTTATAGGTGATAATATGAATTGTAAAAGTTTGTGCTTTTATAGAGGAAAAGAATTATCAGGAGGAAATTAAAGATGGAAAACAAATTGTACAAGGTACACATGGGCAAAGCAAAATGTGCCCTGGATCTTGGCGACGGAAGTGAGAGAGCGGAGTATGTAAATCAGGATTATATTCTGCATACACTTGGCAGACCACACAGAAATATCGGTATTATGTATACATATTACCCAAAAGATGAGCAGTGGCCTGCAAGAATTTCTGAAGCTTGCAAGGACATGAACATTACATTCCAGTGGGACTATCCATACGATGACTATTTCCCATATAAGGGTGGAATCGGTGGAACAACTGACGGTGAACCGTTCACATTCATGAAGGATATCAGAAAGCATGGTCAGGACGTTACACTTACTCTGACTATTGACTGCTCACTTGATGATGAATATTTAAGACAGATCGCAAGAGAGATAAAGCCATATGGCAGAATGAAAATCAGAATCAATCACGAGTGCCATGGTGACTGGTTCACACATAACCAGCGTTATTCATATGAAGAGATAGGCAAATTCTTTGTAAAATTTGCAAACATAATCAAAGAAGAAGCTCCGAACGTTGAAACAATTTTCTGTGCAGGTTTTTCAAGAGGTGAAGGAGAGCCTGTTGATCATGAGGAAGAATTCAAGGAAGCATACAGAACAGCTGATGTATGGAGCTCAGACGCTTATCTTTCACTTCATTTTGGTTGGCCTTATGATGTTGCCGAAAAAGGCAATGGTGGAAGATACTACTGCCTGACTGTTGATGAGTTCTATAATAACTTCAAGAATACTGCAGAAAGACTCAAAGAGCTGAATGGTGGGGTTGCAAAGCCACTCGTTACAGCAGAGTTCAACAACGATGGTGACGTTACAGGACCTCTTCATCAGGGAGAGGCTATCAAGAGATTTACCGAGAAGATCAAGAGTACAAATGCTGACTGGTTCAATGCAATTTCTATGTATCAGTTCCGTGACAGAGGACGTCTTGGTCTTGAGATTGAAGACCCTAACAACAATACTGTAGGTATTCCACAGCCTTTGATGAAGGACTATAAGGAGATACTCAATGATGAGTATTTCATGCCTGCAATGGACGTTTCTGAGGAGCTTACACTTCCTGCAAAAATGCGTTGGGGAAGTGCTGAGGATTCTGACGGAATTGCAATTAAGGTAAAGCTTGAAAAGAGCCCTGAGTTTTTTGAGATTACTTTTGAGGAAGAGTTAAGCCTTATGATCGAGATAAACGGCAGATGGTTCTATAAAGCTCCTGAAACAAAGACAATCGACCTTATGTCTGCATTTTTTGAGAATCCTGTTGCAGACAATAGTGAGCTTACCATGAAGATTTTTGCTACCCCTGCTGACGGTGTAAACGATCAGACTGAAAACGATGACTGGAATTACAACTACTATGCAGAGATGACAAAAATGCCTGACATGAGAATCAGATATGAGCCTGTTGGCATAGTAAAATAATAAATTGGGCAGATCCGGATTTTTCGGGTCTGCTTATTGTTTTTTAGTGTAAAAATTGAGTTTTTTGTTGAATTGGGATTAAAAATATGCTATAATGTTTATGTATCTGAAAGTAAAGGAAAGGATGAAAAATGAAAACTTTAAAGAATATTGCAAGGTTTATATTTTCTCAGAAAGCAACGATTGTACTTTTGCTTTTATTACAGATTATGTTTATTGTGTTCACGTTTTTTCATCTTAGTGAGCAGTATACATATCTGAACATAATTTTTACCATACTCGGACTTGCTTTGACGATATATATTCTCAACCAGCCGACAAACCCTGCGTACAAGATGGTATGGATAATACCACTGCTTGCAATGCCGTTGTTTGCGACGGTAGCATATTTTATTCTGGTTAATCAGTATGGCACCAAAAAGCTCAGGGAGGCTCATGCAGAGAAGTGCATTGCTACAAAACCGATGCTTGTACAGGATAACGATGTTCTCAAAAGACTTGAACAAGAAGATAAGAAAGCATACAGGCTTGCGAACTATGTGAACAAGTATGGCAGTTTTCCGATTTATCAGAATACGACTGTTGAGTATTTCAGCAGTGGTGAGGAAAAGTTTGAGGCGATGATCCGTGAGCTGAAAAAGGCAGAAAGATTTATTTTCCTTGAGTATTTTATAATAGCCAACGGTGAGATGTGGTCAACCATTGAGGATATACTTGTACAGAAAGTTCAGGAGGGCGTTGACGTAAGGCTTCTGTATGACGGCATGGTTTCACGTTTGCCATATCGTTATGATAAAAAGCTCAAGGAAAAGGGTATAAAGTGCTATGTTTATAACCCGTTCCGACCGATGATTTCTACCATACAGAATAATCGTGACCATAGAAAAATCATTGTAATTGACGGTCACACTGCGTTCAACGGTGGAGTGAATATTGCAGATGAATACATAAACAAAATTAATCGTTTTGGACACTGGAAAGATACAGCAGTTATGCTCAAAGGCGAGGCTGTGTGGAATTTCACCATGATGTTTTTACAGATGTGGGAAATTGTAAGCCGTAAGGGCTTTCCGACAAATTATAATAAATATAGGATGTTGGAGCAAGATGCTCTTCAGACAGAGTGCAGTGGTTTTGTAATGCCGTATGGCGATTCACCTCTTGACAATGAAAACGTAGGTGAGATGGTTTATCTTGATATGATAAATTCCGCAAACGATTATGTGTACATCACAACACCATATCTGCTTATTGATCACGAGCTTGTAACGGCACTTGGATATGCTGTAAAAAGCGGTGTTGACGTCAAGATTATAGTACCCGGAAATCCTGATAAATGGTATGTAAAGACGATTGGCTGGTCATATTACCGTGAGCTTATGGAACTGGGAGTCAAGATATATGAATACGATGGTTTTATTCACGCAAAAAACTTTGTTTCTGACGACAAATCGGCAGTAGTTGGAACGATAAACCTTGATTATCGTAGTCTTTATTTGCACTTTGAATGTGCAACATATATGTATAATATGCCGTGTATTGCAGATATAAAGCAGGATTTTCTGAACATTCTTGAAACTCGTTGCAAGGAGCTGACTGTTGAGGACTGCAAGAACAGACCTCTTATCAGCAGAATGGTATCGGCGATTCTCAAGATATTTGCACCATTGCTTTGATTTTGGGAACAAAAAAACAGCACCGTTTTCACGATGCTGTTTTTTTATGTTGTAACTTAAATTACTTGAGTTCAACAGTAGCGCCAGCTTCTTCGAGCTTAGCCTTGAGTTCTTCAGCTTCTGCCTTAGCAACGCCTTCCTTGATAGCCTTTGGAGCACCCTCAACGAGTTCCTTAGCTTCCTTAAGGCCAAGACCTGTAGCTTCCTTAACAGCCTTGATAACAGCCATCTTAGCATCACCGAATGAAGCAAGAACTACATCGAATTCTGACTTTTCTTCAGCAGCACCAGCACCACCAGCAACTGCAGGACCTGCAGCGATAGCAGCTGTTACACCGAATTCTTCCTGGATTGCGTCTACGAGCTCAGCAAGCTCAAGAACTGAAAGTGTCTTAATATCTTCTACAAATTTCAAAATTTTCTCTGAAGCCATGATAAAAATCTCCTTTATAAATTAATTTTATTTTGATTGCGGTCAAGCCGCTGTTTTTATGCTGCAATAATTAAGCAGCGTCGTTGTTCTTGTCCACAACAGCCTGAAGTGTTGCAGCAAGCTTCTGGATAGGACCCTGGAGAGAACCAACCAACTGTGCCAAAAGAACTTCCTTTGAAGGGATCTTTGAAAGTGCCTTAACACCAGCTTCATCGTAAACTTCTTCGCCGATAAAGCCTGCCTTGAGGAAGAACTTTTCGTCCTTGAAGTCCTCAGCGAACTTACCGAGAATTCTTGCAGGAGCAGTCTGGTCATCGTTAGAAATAGCGATAGCTGTTGTTCCTTCAAGAACGTTAGTAATGCTTTCGTAACCAGCGTTTGTCAATGCGAAACGGAGCATTGTGTTCTTTTCTACAAAGTAGTTTACACCTGCTTCACGCATTTCCTTACGGAGCTTTGTATCCTCTTCAACTGTGATACCCTTATAGTCAACGAGGACTGCAGCTTCTGCGTTCTTGAGCATTTCTGTAAGCTGTTCAACTCTTTCTTTCTTAGCGAGTAAAACCTTTTCACTTGGCATAATAATTTCACCTCTTTGAAATATTACTACCCGTATCATTTTGCATTTTTGCAAAAAGAAAATCTCTTTTTATCAAAAGACAAAAAGAGATTACAAAGCATAATTTAATAACTTTGCGTTCTTTTCCTCGGTCGGACTTCCGCCTTCATCTCATCGGATACCCTCTGAGATTCGCTGCCGACTGTCTTTAGATACGAATGCCTAATTATTATATCAGACTTTTAGAGTTATGTCAAGGTGTTTCTCAAAATTATTATTAATTTTTTGTAAATTCACTTTCGATTATAGAAATTGCTTCAGAAAGAGCCTCATTTTCGTCATCACCGTTACAGGTAACAGTGATAACACTGCCACTTTTTATACAGGCTGTCAGAATACTCATGATGCTTTTAGCGTTTATCTGCCTGTCGTTGAAGGTTATCGTAACGTCGCATTTATACTTAGACATAGCAGACGCAAAAGCTCCTGCAGGACGCATATGCAATCCTTCTGCATTTGTAAGTTTTATCTGTTTTGAAATCATTTTGATTCACCTTTTAAAATGTCAAGCAATCTGTAAATATCATTTTTTGGAGCAAGACCCTCTGAAAAAGCTGTTGCACTGCCTGCTGCAGTACCAAGCTCAAGAGCATAACAGTAGTCATTTTTCTCGGTGTATCCTGCAACAAAGCCGAGAGCCTTGGATTTGATACCAAGCTGACTGAGGACTATTGACACGTTTATACCCTTGCTGCCGAAAAATATCTCCTCACTTTGAGAACAGTTTACCAAGCCTGTTTTCAGTTCAGCTAATTTCATTACATAGTCAACGGCAGGATTGAATGTAACGGTATATATCATAAAAAGCCTCCTGGCATTTGCATTATAGGACTTCAAAAGCCTCTTTATTGAAGTTATCATAACTGAGCAGATTTGTCAACGCATTGTGAATCAAATTGCAAAAAACATTTATTTTCATACAACTTTCACAGCCATAACGCTGCTGATTTATTCATTACGACCAATGCTTGACAAATCGTATGCAGGGACGATATAATAAAATACAGTAAACTCAAAGGAGAGCTTAATTATGTCCGAACGTTTTTCGAGAACGGAACTTATGTTGGGAAAAGATGCTTTGCAAAGGCTGAAAAATTCGAGAGTCGCAATTTTTGGTATTGGCGGAGTCGGAGGATACGTTGCTGAAGGGCTTGTCAGATGCGGTGTCGGTGCAATAGACATAATCGACAATGATACCGTCGGCGAATCCAATCTAAACCGTCAGATTTATGCACTTGAAAGTACGATAGGCAAAAACAAGGTTGATGTTGCAAAGCAAAGGATAGCTGACATAAATCCCGATTGCGTTGTTACTGCTCACAACAAGTTCTATACTCCTGAAACGTCGTCGGAATTTGACTTTTCTCAATATGACTATATCGTTGATGCTATTGACACGGTCACAGGAAAGATAGAGCTTGTCATGCAGGCAAAGCAGTACAAAGTGCCGATAATAAGTTCAATGGGTACAGGAAATAAGCTTGATCCGACAGCTTTTGAGGTCGCAGATATATACAAGACGTCTGTATGCCCTCTTGCACGGGTAATGCGGTATGAGCTTAAACGCAGGGGGATAAAGCATCTTAAGGTTGTTTACTCAAAAGAACAGCCCATTACTCCAAAGGGCAGTCTGAGGGATCCTCACAGACGACAGGTGCCTGCAAGCGTATCATTCGTTCCACCTGTTGCAGGACTTATAATTGCAGGGGAAGTAATAAAAGATCTGATAGCTGATATATGAAAATATCCGATAAGTAAAATTTTACTTATCGGATATTTTTTGTTTATGCAGAAATGGTAGTTTTATATTTCAAACAGATTTTGTCAGTGATAAGAGCGATAAACTCACTATTGGTAGGCTTACCCTTGCCTGTGTTGACAGTGTAGCCGAAAAAGCTGTTGAGAATATCAAGGTCACCTCTGTCCCAAGCGATTTCGATTGCGTGTCTGATAGCACGTTCAACTCTTGAAGGTGTTGTGCTGAATTTTTTTGCCACAGCAGGATACAATAGTTTTGTAACGCTTTCAAGCATTTCCTTGTCATTCACCGACTGAATTATCGCTTCACGCAGATAGTGATAGCCCTTGATGTGAGCGGGAACACCGATCTGATGAATGATGTCCGTTACGATGATTTCAAGATTTGGGTTTCCTTTTGCCTTTGAAAAGCTCGTGTCAGAAGTGATGTCCGTATCAATGTCAAGCATTGCTTTGATGCGTTCACCGAGAATCTTAACATCAAAAGGCTTTAGCATGAAATACGATGCACCAGCCAGCATTACTTGCTGTTCGATAAACGAGTTTTTGTATGAGCTTGTCACTATAAAAAGTGGTTTTTTGTAGGAAGATGCCTGTAGCTTTTTGATAAGCTCAATCGCATCAAGATTAGGCATAACCGCCTCGATTATCACTACATCGGGAGCTTCGTTTTTAATGGCTTCAAAGATAGTAAGTCCGTCCTTTGGTCTTGTGATTACAAAGAATCCCATGGATCTGAGAGAAGAAGCGCAGGATACGCCGTATTGTGCAGAATCGTCACCGATAAGAATTTTGATTTTATTTGTCATGTCAGTTTACCTCCGTTGTTTAAAAATGTCTTTATAATTTGCTTGCCGTCTGATTTGATTGTTAATAAGAATTTTTTCAGCTGATTTGAATTCTTCATTGAGTTCAGTTTAACACAGCTAAACATAAAAAGCAATACTTTTTTAGAAAAAACGTCAATTTTTTATCGACTAATTTATATGAAATGCACAATAAACATCTCATAAACATAACGAAATGTTATAATTCGTTTTAGTATATCGTAAATCGTCTTTTTGTGACATACATATTCCTGTTTTATATCAGAAAGTTCGACACCGTTGTGAGAAATATCGTTTTTAGGGTATAAAACTGATGAAACTTGTGGTTTTCTTAACTTGCAAGCTGTTTTTCTGATTCGTTGCTTTGGAAGGTACACTGATACATTGAGTCTGCAAAAACACCATAGCCTTGATCAGGATCGTCGATAAAAACGTGTGTTACTGCACCGACGAGTCTGCCGTCCTGAATAATCGGACTGCCGCTCATACCCTGAAGGATACCACCTGTTTTTCCGAGAAGCTTTTTGTCGGTAACACGGATAATCATGTCATGCTCAGAGCTTTCCTGCATATTTATTTTCTCTATCTCGATCTCATATTCCTCAGGCTCACAGCCATTTATGGTAGAGTATATTTTTGCCTTGCCTGTGTGGACTTCCTGCCTGAAGGCGAGTGGGATTGCCTTTTTCGTTGACGGACAGCTATAAAGTGTACCGAATATGCCACAGTCACAATTTGAGTAGATCAGACCTGTTTTTGCTGATGATGTGAAAGAACCGAGCAGTTCACCGGGATCGCCTTTGTGACTTTTTTGAAAATCTGTGATGTTGACTGCACCGACAGAGCCTTCAGAAAGAGGAAGTGCAATTTTTGTGTCAGAATCGCATATCGGGTGCCCAAGGCCTCCAAAAGCTGAGGTTTCAGGGTCAAAAAAAGTAAGAGTGCCAATTCCTGCCGATGAATCTCTTACCCACATTCCTCCTTTGTAAGAGCCGTCATAGAGAATGGGACTCAGAGTAGCAGTTTTTTTCTCATTATCATGTTTATACTCTACAGTGCATGGCTGCCCCTCAGAGCCTGATATTATATCACCTATTTTCTGATTGGAGTCAACTTTTTCGCCGTTCACAGAGATTATAATATCACCGATCTGCATTCCACATTCAGAAGCGGGGCAATGACCATCAGTGTTTTCGAATTTTACTATCATAACACCGTCGGTCATCAGCTTTATGCCGAAAGGTTGCCCGCATGGGACAAGCAAGGGACGCTCAACAGATTTTTCGGTGACTTTTTTTATAGGTACGGAATTGAAAAGCATAAGAGTTGAGTCGGTAATTCTGGTGATGCCGGAAAAGCTGTTGGTGCATAGTGACGAAACATAAAAAGTTTGTGCTTTGCAAGGCTTTGACGAAATTGTAAACAGAGATGACACATTAAGAGGTTTGTTTTCTGAAACATAAAAAGAATCAGGAAGAATTGTTGCATAAAAATAAACAAGCCCCATGATTACAGTCAGAATTATTGCTATTACAGCAGTTATGCTGTGTATAAATTTCCCCATTTTTGATCATTCCCTTCATTTTTCGGTAGTTGTTTTTATCTTTACAGTTTTATTGTTGACGAGTGAAAACAATAAATTCAACAACGCTCATAAGTATATTTTTCATTGGAATATAAAGAAATTTGGCTCAAAAACACTTTCCGAAAAATTTCAAGGGGTTTTGTTGATATTATGCTTTAAATGTGCTATAATAACAGTATTATATTAATTTTAATACATACGAGAGGTTTTTTATGTCAAAAAAAGATAGATTGAAAGCACAGAAAGAAAAACAGTACAAATTAAATCGAGAGATGGAACTTTTGGAACAGCAGGAGATTCAGGATGCAAAGGTCGAGATGAGTCGTTCTGCGAAGAAGTATCGCAAAAAAGCAAATAAGGAAAGCAGGAAAAATTATGACGGCATACTTCTTATGGCTTTGAAACTTATCATGCTTGTTCCGTTTGTATATTCGGGAATATTTTATTGTCTTGTTACTGTTGCAGGCATTGCAATGGGCGAGATGAATCAGATCCCTCAGAAAATCGCTGTGTATATGGGAATGGGAAGTCTTGTTATGCTGGTCGGTATATTTTTCACATTCTTTAAAAAGTACATTGCAGGATTTGTTATCATTTTTGCAGGTACAGTTTCTTACATGAAGAGTGCATCATATATAGTACATAAGATCTCGAAAAAGCTTGAAACTTACAGTGGTGCAAATCCTGAACTTATGAGCATGGATAAGGATTATATGTGGTTTTATTACCCGATTATGATAGTTACAGTAATATCCCTTATAATGGCGGTTGTTGCGACTGTCAAGAAGGTAAGAAAGAAAAAACGCTTACAGCGTGAACGTGACAACGCTCCTGTAAAGAGCATTGTTGAAGACTAAAAAAGAAAGACCGTTTCAAAAAATGAAACGGTCTTTTGTATGACTAAAAGCCATTGAGTCGGTTATCACGCATAATCGTTGGGTAATCTTTTACTGCATAATCAAGGTCAACATTACCTCTTATTCCGTCAACGGTGCCTCTGAACGAATACTGATGGATACCATAGCTTATGGTTGGTGTGCCACCGATGTCGGCAACCCATAAATCATACTTTTCTTTAATCTCGTCTGTAAGAAAAGTAGCGAGAAAATTTTCATATGAATATACCATTACATAGTATCCGGCATTCTCAATTCGACTGCAGAAAGCATCAATTATTTCAGAAACACGTTCTCTGCCGAGGTTTACCTGTGCACGCTCCTCAATATCCAGTGCTATCGGATATGGGAATCTTTTTCCTTTTAGCAGTTCAATAAGTCTGTCGGCTTCCTCTCTGGCCTGAGCCGGAGTCAGAGCAAGGGTGTAAAGATATGCACCAACCGGTACATCAGCTCGTGTTGCTTCCTGATAGTTCTGCTCAAAACGGGAATCCTCCTCATTGCCATAGGCTGCTCGGAGCATTGCAAAGCCACCATTCTGTGATTGCTTGACACGGTTCCATTCGATTACGCCCTGCCATGAGGATACGTCTATGCCGTACCTTCTTTCACGCTCACGCTCGGGTTGAAAATCCTCATTGATGCGTCTTCGTTCATCACATATTTCTTTTGCATATTGCATAGCAAAGTCTTCTATAAACTCTCTTGTATAGCCCTCTGCAGCAATGATATTATCAGTTCTTGTATCTCGTGCAAGTGCGTTTATAAGCTCTCTGATTTTTTCATCTGATGGTTCCATAATATTATACCCCCTTGACAGTATATGCAGAGGATAAAATTATGTGCAAAAAAATAAAACGACGCAAATCATGCGAACAAGTCCAGTAAAAATGGACAACAGAAAAAAGCACCCCCTATGAAATGATATAATGAGAAAGAGGAGATGAAAAGATATGGGACACTTTATTACCCTCCTCATAGGTGAATACATCAATTTCTACAACAATTACCGTATCAAAACAAAATAAAACTGACTCCGCTTGAAAAACGAAGTCAGTATGTCGCCTAAAAGTTAATATTTACACCATAAGGGTGGTTTTTGTACTGTCTGCACAACTTGGAGCAGTTCATATAAACCACAGCTTTTTATTTTTATTATTTATAACAATTAATCATCTGGTTTGTAAGCTCAGGATAATAGAGTGAAAGTGTGTCACGGTTGATAAGTCCAAAGTTTTCATCGCCTGTCTCTGTTCCACCGTTATCCCATACAAAGCATGATATTCCGAGAGATGCAGCCTTGCCTGTAAAATCCTTTGCCCATGCTACTCTTGCATCAAGATTTCCCTTGTTTGTAGCACCGTATTCACCGATAACTACTCCGTAACCATTTTTGATAAACTTGTCATTAAGCTGGTCCATAAATGAAAGCTCTCCGATTTTTGAACCGTCCCAGTCCTTATAGCCTTCGGCAGCGTTCATTGCAAAATCATAAGGCTTATAAGCATGAACAGATACCATAAGCCTGTTTGCAGTATCTGTCGGAAGCTCAAATGATGAGTTCAACGTGTTTTCAGGTGAAGCAGCATTACTTGGTACCATGAGATAACGTGTTGCATTGTTACCACCTGATGCACGGACAGTATCAACAAATGCCTGATTATATTTATTGATACATCTTATTGAGATCAAACCATCAATGTCACCATTCTGGAACCACCATTCCTTCGGAGTGTCCTTAAGACGTGGTTCATTCATTGACTCAAATACAAGCTTTTCGTCGTAATCCTTGAAATTTTCTGCAATCTGTGCCCAGACAGTCTTTATGTACTTTTCACCCTTTTCAAATCTTTCCTCTGTAGGATAGTAAAAATCGCAGTCGTGGTGAGAGTTGATGATAACATAAAGACCTGCATCTATCGCATAGTCGACAACCTCAGTAACACGCTTCATCCAATCCTTGTCAATGTTGAAATCCTTATCAGTATGGTTTCCCCATGACACCGGAATTCTGATTGATGTGAAGCCTGACTTTTTCACAAACTCAATAAGCTCCTTTGTTGCCTTTGGCTGTCCCCATGAAGTTTCAGATTCAAGATCATTTGCATCTGTCGCATCAAGTGTATTTCCCAGATTCCAGCCCATTTTCAGGCCTGCTGCGAACTTTACAGACTCGGTTGCATTTGCAACATCTGCATCGTTTTCATTTTTGCTGTCAGTTGAATCACAGCCGCTAAAGCTTACAAGAACTGATGACAGCATTAAAACCGAACAGAGTGCTGATAGTATTTTTTTCATATTAAAACCTCTTTCCTCAACAAATTTGTACTTAAAGTTTAACATATTGACTATCAAAAATAAATAGTATATAATAGGTTTATCTTAACATATAGTAAGGTAGTGAGCATATGATAAAAATAAATCGGATGAGTCGTGGCTGTTCTCATGACAATCATTTCTTTATAGACAATCCTGATGGTTTCAAAGATTATCTTATTCTTTTTGTCAAGTCAAAGGCTTATTTTATTATTAACGAAAAGAAAACAATAACTGAACCTAATACTTTTATCATTTTTAACAGAAATTCTCCTCAGATGTACGGTGCTACCGATAACGAGAACTATTCCAATGCGTGGATAGAATTTGAATCGGATGATCTGGATTCACTTCTATCAGAGTCAAGCTTTGACACTACTGTTTATATTGGTACAAGCATTGACATTGATCAGTATTTCAAGCTGATAAGCGACTGCTATTTCAACAGCAACAACGCTCGTACCGAGGACTATCTGATAAAAGCAATGCTCTCTGAGATATTCACTTTTTCAAAGGACTCGGCTAACACTCCTGAAATGCCTCATCTGCGTGAGCTTCTTGATCTGCGTCAAAATGTTTACAGCCACCCGGAAAAAAACTGGACCGTTGACCTTATGGCTCAAAGACTTCATGTAAGCAAGCCCTATTTGCAGGATCTTTATAAGACTGCCTTTTCCATTACCTGCATGGCTGACGTTATAAACAGCCGTATCGAAATGGCAAAGACATGTCTTAACGGCAAAAGCATGAGCATTGATGAAATCGGTTATCGCTGTGGTTACAAAAGCCCTGTGCATTTTTCACGGCAATTCAAACAGATAACAGGTTGCTCTCCTTCTAAATGGAAATGAGCAGGGCTAAAACCCTGCTCATTATTTTTTTTCTGTATTTAAAATTAAAGCTGGTGAACTACAAAAATATCATAAATGCTCTTTACTGCCGATTCAAAATCACTTTCCTGAACACCGATGATTATATTAAGCTCACTTGAACCCTGGTCGATCATCTTAACATTGACGTGTGCATGTGCAAGTGATGCAAAAATTCTGCCTGCTGTACCTCTGTTTGACTTCATTGCTCTTCCCACAACAGCGATAAGTGCGAGACCACTTTCAATGTCAATAGAATCAGGATGAACATTTCTGTGCAGACCAGCAAGAACTTCCTGCTCAACCGGTTCAAACTCTTCCTGATGAACGATAATACTCATAGTATCAATACCTGACGGCATATGCTCAAATGAAAGACCGTTCTTTTCAAAAACTTCAAGAACCTTGCGTCCAAAACCAAGTTCAGAATTCATCATATCCTTTTCGATATTGATAACAGTAAAGCCTTTCTTTCCTGCAATACCTGTGATTGTGAAACGAGGCTTCTGACAAGTGCTTTCAACAATCATTGTGCCACTGTCCTCAGGAGCATTTGTATTCTTGATGTTGATTGGTATACCTGCTTTTCTTACAGGGAAAATAGCATCTTCATGAAGAACTGTAGCTCCCATGTATGAAAGCTCACGGAGCTCCTTGTATGTGATAGTTGTTATAGGCATTGGATCAGGAACAATTCTTGGATCTGCGATAAGAAATCCTGAAACGTCAGTCCAGTTTTCGTAAAGGTCAGCACTGCAAGCTGCAGCAACGATAGAACCTGTTACGTCTGATCCACCTCGTGAGAATGTCTTGATAGTGTCATTTGGCATTGAACCATAAAAACCAGGAATAACTGCATTATTAATACTGGAAAGCTTCTTTGAAAGAACATCGTTTGTCTTTTTTGCGTCAAAAACCCCACGATCATCAAAAAAGATAACGTCAGCAGCGTCAATAAAACTGTATCCCAAATAGTTTGCAAGAATTATACCATTGAGATATTCACCTCTTGATGCGGCATAGTCACGACCTGCCTTACCGATAAAGCAAGCTTTGATAACATCAAACTCTGATTCCAATGGAAGATCGAGTCCAAGCTCGTTTATAATACCATAATATCTTTCTTTTATTGTATTGAATTCTTTTTCAAAATCCTTACCTTTTGCAGCAAGGTCATAACAGCCATAAAGCATATCTGTTACTTTAATATCATCAGAAAATCTTTTTCCGGGTGCAGATGGAACTACAAATCTTCTTGCATCGTCAGCATGGATTATATCTCCGACCTTTTTAAACTGCTCAGCACTTGCAAGTGAGCTTCCACCGAATTTTACTACCTTTGTCAAAATACTCAATCTCCTAACTTATAAATTTTCAAAAAAACAGTACTTTCTCATTATAAATGCTTTTAAAATAATAGTCAATGTACAAAAGCACAAAATTTAAATCAAACTTTTTGTGTATCTTTGTAAAACACGCTTGTATTTCACTCACGGACAAATTTTAAGCAAATCCTCTTGCAATTTAGCAGAAATTGTGTTAAAATAATTTCAGTGACTTTGATAAAGTTAATTATTGTATGAAAGAAGAATGATTATGACAAAATATGTAGTTCTGCTCTGTGACGGCATGGCTGACTATCCCGTTGAAGAGCTCGGAAACAAAACACCAATGGGTGCATCTGTTACACCGAATATGGATAAGCTTGCTAAGGTATCAAGACTCGGTATCGTAAAAAGCGTTGCTGATGGATTGAAACCTGGTTCTGACGTTGCAAATCTTTCTATCCTCGGATACGACCCTGATATTTACTATTCAGGAAGATCACCTCTTGAAGCAGGTTCTATCGGTATTGATATGAAACCAACTGATGTATCTTTTAGATGTAATCTGGTCACACTATCTGATGAGGAAAATTACGCTGATAAAACAATTCTTGACTATTGTGCTGATGACATTTCAACTGCAGAAGCAAAAGTGCTTATTGATTACCTTGCTGAACATTTCAACAATGACGAATTTCAGCTATATTCAGGTGTAAGCTATCGTCACTGCCTTATCTGGAACAACGGAACTCTTGATGTCGGTACACTTACACCACCTCATGATATTACAGGAAAACCTATTAAAGAATATATCCCGACAGCAGAGAACGCTAAAAAGCTTTATGATATGATGGTAAAGAGCTATGATCTGCTTAAGGATCATCCCGTCAACAAGGCAAGAATCGAAAGAGGAAAGCGTCCTGCTAACTCAATGTGGTTCTGGGGTGAGGGCGTAAGAAAAGCACTTATGCCATTTGATGAGAAGTATGGTTACAAGGGCTCTATCATTTCAGCAGTTGACCTGCTCAAAGGCATCGGCAAATTCTCAGGTATGAACGTTGTTGATGTTCCGGGAGCAACAGGTTATATTGATACCAACTTTGAGGGCAAGGCTCAGGCTTGTATTGATGAGCTTGAAAAGGGGCAGGATTTTGTTTATATCCACGTTGAGGCTCCTGACGAGTGTGGTCATAGACATGAGATAGAAAACAAGAAAAAATCTCTTGAGCTTATTGATGAGAAGATACTCGGACCGGTTCTGAATGCTCTTGAAAAGTATGATGACTATAAGATTCTTATTTGTCCTGACCATGCAACACCACTTGCACTCAAAACACATACAAACGACCCGATCCCTTATCTTATGTATCACAAGAAAGATGAAGTTGAGGGACAGCCTGAGTTTACTGAAGAAACAGCTAAGGCAACAAATGTTTATGTTGAAGAAGGACATAAATTACTTCAGATGTTCTTTGATTTGTAAAATAGTGATGTTCTCTATTGCAAATATGATGATAGATGAATTGAATTAATAATGGAAGGAGGTATGTGAAATGAAATACGTTTGCGATGTCTGCGGATACATCTACGACGAGGCAATCGGTGATCCTGACAACGGTATCGAGGCAGGAACAAAGTGGGAAGATCTTCCTGATGATTTTTGTTGTCCTCTTTGCGGAGTTGGCAAAGATCAGTTCTCAGCAGAATAATATCTGACTACAATGCCGTAGAGCCAACAGAAAACTCTGTGCTTTACGGCATATTTTTCAGGAGGCATGAATATGAGTCTTAATTCTACACCATCGGGTGAAAGATTACATATTGGTTTTTTCGGCAGGCGTAACGCCGGAAAATCAAGCGTTGTAAACGCTGTTACAGGACAGGAGCTTGCTGTTGTATCGGACGTTCTTGGTACGACGACTGACCCTGTTTATAAGGCAATGGAGCTTTTGCCTTTAGGGCCTGTTATGATAATTGATACTCCAGGATTCGATGATGAGGGAGATCTCGGAGAACTGAGAATCAGAAAAACAAAACAGGTTCTCAACAAATCAGATATTGCAATTCTGGTTGTTGATTCACAGACCGACTTGTCCTCTACCGATGCTAAGCTTATAGATATGTTCAAGCAAAAGCAACTACCATATATCATTGCTTACAACAAGGTAGATCTTGTTGATGATAAAAAGTCTTTGTCAGATAATGAAATTTACATCAGCGCAAAGGACAAGACGAATATAAATGAGCTTAAAGAAAAGATCGGTAGTATGACTGATTTTCAGTCTGAGCAGAAACGTCTTGTAGGCGATTTGCTTAATGAAGGTGATCTTGTAGTACTTGTTGTACCGATTGACTCCTCTGCACCAAAGGGCAGACTTATTCTGCCACAACAGCAGACTATCAGAGATATTTTAGACGCAGGAGCTATATCTGTAGTTGCAAGGGACACTGAGCTTTCACTTACTCTGGAAAAATTGGGAACAAAGCCTGCAATGGTCATTACCGACAGTCAAGCTTTCAAACAGGTTTCGGCTGTTGTGCCACAGAATATAAAGCTTACCTCGTTTTCGATACTTATGGCAAGATATAAGGGCTTACTTGACAGTGCCGTTCACGGTGCAATAAAAATCAGTGATCTGAAAGACGGCGACAAGGTGCTAATCTCTGAAGGCTGTACTCATCACAGGCAATGCGAGGACATTGGTACTGTAAAGTTACCAAACTGGCTTAGAAAATTCACCGGAAAAGAGCTTGAATTTGTATTCTCATCGGGAATGGAATTCCCTGAGGATTTGTCGGAATATGCTCTTGTTATTCACTGTGGTGGCTGTATGCTCAACGAACGTGAAGTGAGATACCGTATGAAATGTGCAAATGATCAGAATGTTCCAATTACAAACTATGGCACTTCAATCGCATATATGAATGGTATTCTTAAAAGAAGCTTGTCCGTTTTCAGTGAGTATGATAACATGTGATCATAAATGCAGACAGATTTAATTTTACTTGAATCTGTCTGTTTTTTTACGCCGAAAATCTTGACAAAAGGCAGTCAAAAGTAGTATTATAATATAGTGAGTTCATATGCTAAAGTGTATTTGAACAAGATTTTTTCAAAGGAAGTGATTTTAAGTGGATGACGCCGGACATAATTTGATTACCTTTGATTTTTGCAGGCTGTTGTCTGCTTTTTAGTATAATCAGGTAATCTGTGTTGAGCGTGATATTAATTGAACCACAGGACATGATAAAAAGCATAATATAATATTATTATGCCGTCATGTTCTTGTATTCCAACGGTAAAGCATAAGCTTTGCCTTTAATCCAAGGAAGGAATGGTGATTAATATGTACAATACAGTGTTACAGTTAATTGCTCAGAGAAACCTTAAAGCAATCAAGGTTATCTTTGAAAACATGAACGAAGCTGATATTGCAGATCTTTTTCAGCAGTTTTATGATGAAACGGATGTAGATCCAAAGGATTTCCCGTTACTTTTCAGGCTTTTGCCAAAAGACGTTGCAGCTGACGTTTTTTCTTATATGGACAGTGATATGCAGGAAATGCTTATCAACTCATTTACAGACCGTGAATTACAACAGGTCATTGATGACCTGTTCATTGACGATACGGTTGATATTATTGAGGAGATGCCTGCAAATGTAGTTTCCCGTATTCTGAAAAACGCAGACGTTGAAACAAGAAAACAAATAAACCAGATTCTGAAGTATCCTAAGGATAGTGCAGGATCTATTATGACGACTGAGTACGTCTATCTCGATAAGGATATGACGGTAACCGATGCTTTGCAGAAGATTCGTCAGATCGGTATGGTCAAGGAAACGGTTTATACATTATACGTAACCGAAAACCGAAAGCTTATCGGAGTTCTTTCAGTTCTTGAGTTGCTCACGGCTGATGCTGATGACATAATCGGCGAAATCATGGACACCAACGTAATTACCATTGATACGCATGAGGACCGAGAGCTTGTTGCAGCAAAGTTTTCAAAATATGACTTCCTTTCGTTGCCTGTTGTAGACAACGAAAATCGCATCGTGGGTATTGTAACATTCGACGATGCTATGGACGTTATGCAGGAGGAAAACACTGAGGACTTCTCTCGTATGGCAGCTATGGCACCGACTGAAGATCCATATTTCAAAACTTCAGTTTTCACTCACGCACGAAAAAGAATCTTATGGCTTTTAGTGCTTATGCTTTCAGCTACTTTAACAGGTTCTATTATTACAAGCTATGAAAAAGCATTTGCAGCAGTACCACTTCTGGTATCATTTATCCCTATGCTTACGGGAACCGGAGGAAACTGCGGTTCTCAAACTTCCACAATGATTATTCGTGGAATGTCACTTGGAGAGATAAAACTGAAAGACTTTTTCAAGGTTGTATTCAAGGAATTCAGAATTTCTCTTATAGTAAGTATAATTCTTGCCATTGTAAATGGTTTAAGAATTTATATAACTTACACTTATTTTTATACGTCTTCCGATACAAGTCCGTTACTGTTGTCAATCACGGTAAGTTTTGCAATAATTGCAACGGTTGTTATGTCTAAACTTATAGGATGCATGCTTCCTATGCTTGCAAAAAGGTTACACCTTGACCCTGCGATTATGGCAGCACCACTTATTACTACAATCGTTGATACCTGTTCAACACTTGTATTTTTCAACATTGCTATGTTTATATTTGACTTATAAAAACATTTACCCGAAAACATTTATGTTTTCGGGTTTTTTATTCTTTATCAACGTTCTTGCCGTCATACTTATCTTTTAAAGTTTCCAACGCTTTTTTCTCAATACGGGAAACATAGGAACGTGAAATATTCAGTTTTTTTGCTATTTCACGCTGTGTAAGAGAAGCATTTCCTGAAAGACCGTACCTGAGAATAAGTATTTCCCTTTCCCTGGGCGTAAGATACTTGTCAATGAATCTGTAAAGTTGTTCCGACTTGATTATCAGCTCAATTTTATCAGGCACCGATTCATCATCAGAAATTATGTCTATCAATGTAAGCTGATTACCGTTACGGTCCGTTTCAATAGGTTCATCAAAATGCAGTTCTCCTGCTGTCTTTTTAAGACTTCTGAAATGCATGAGTATCTCATTTTCAACACATCTGCTTCCATAAGTCGCAAAACGACATCCTTTTGTATAATCAAAAGTAGAAACTGCTTTTATAAGTCCGACTGTCCCGATAGAAATAAGATCCTCCTGATCCTGTGCTGTGGAATAGTATTTTTTTATAATGTGTGCGACAAGGCGAAGGTTGTGTTCAATAAGCTTATCTCTTGCTTTCTGATCTCCTTGAGCCATTCTGACAAAACATTCATGCTCTTCCTTTGCCGATAGTGGCTTTGGAAAAACACTCTGATGCTCAAAGTGCAAAGCGAAAAATAAAAAATGTTGTGACAAAAATTGCAGTAATAAAGCAAACATAAAAAACCTCCCTGAAATGTCATAAAAATCAGTTTGTAGATTCTATGACACTTCAGGGATTGTCTATGCAAGTACATTTTAGTTTCTGATAACATATTTTCTATCATATACACAAAAATTGTATATATTAATTTAGTACAATCAATAACAGAAAGATAATAACATATCATGATGTTGATTTATTTGTCACCCATCCAGACATGAACTTTGAACGAACAGTTGCAAATCGGGCATTTTGTAGTATGCTTACCACGTTTTCTTGGTAATCTGAGCGTTTTTCCACAGTTCGGGCAACGTTTAAAACAGTAAGTTTTGTTCTGCTGCACCCTTGATACAAGCTTTGAAAAGAATGATCGCAAACCATTTGTCAATCTCTGAAACTTCAGGTTTTCGGCATATCTTTTCTGCGTGTTACGGGAAAGAAACCTGAAAACACAATAGAAAAATATCGCTAAACCCAAAAGAGATATAATTTTGGATTTCAAAAACACATTCAAAAATGATAGAATAATATACACAACAGCTAATCCTAAAAGCATGGAATCAGCTCCATACCTGCCCTGCATAAACTGTTGAAATCTGTATCTGAAATTCATATATGCCTCCTTCTTGATTATGAAAAAACATGGGGTATGTGTTATAAACATACCCCATTATAATTTTTATTATTTGTCGTAATCTTCGGTCATTATGCTATAAACGTTTGTAGCCGAGAATGTTTTCATTGCATCATCGTTCATCGTGAACTTGATTTCTTTGATCCAACTGTCAAGCTTGCTCTGGAAGTCATCTTTCTTCATCTGATAGAGTGTGCTTTCACGGTTGTTGTCATCAGCAATATATTCCTCGCTTCTTTCAGTGATATCACCCTTGATAATAATGTAGTAAAGTTTATCGTCTTCATACAATGTAGCCTTACCAATCTCCATATCCTTGATAGCTTTAAGAAGATTTACATATTCTGTATTGTCCTTATTATCCTTGACTGTATCATAGTTGATAATCTGCTCATTCTGGTATGGATCTTCCTCAACATCTTCAGTCTCAGCGTCTTCATCAACTTCTACTTCATTCTCAACCTCAGTTTCAGAAACATCAATTGCTTCTTCGTCAGAAACATCTTCAACATCGGTAGCTTCTTCGGCAGCCTGTTCCTCAGCCTGCTTCTCTTCCATTTCATCAGAATAAGCATCAATCACTTCGTCAAACTTTGCAAAATCAAGCTTTTCAGCCATTTTGAAGTACTTATCTCTGCTTGCAACAGATTCTTTTTCAGCATCCTGATCTTCGCTGTTCTTTTCAAATGAAATATACTTGAATCTCAAGAAAGTATCATCAACATACTTTTCAAGATCCTTGACAGAAACTTCCTCTGAACCATTTTCTGCATAGAAAGAATTGAACAAAGCTGCACGCTTAGATAATGTAAGATAATTCTCCTTCAAAGACTCTTTGCTGATACCCTGCTTTTCATAATCTTCAGCTGACTGCTCCCAGCTATCATTAAGATTACTATTAATCTGTTTAGTTTCATCAGGATCAAGAGTCAGCTTCAACTCATCGAATTTATTGTTGATAACAACATGTTCTTTAGTGGTCTTCAAAGCGACATCTTCAACATAATCAGCAAACTTTTTGCCCTCAATCTTCTGCTTCAACGGACTACCCTTTACTCCTGAATAAGTCATAGTCTGAATCTGATTTACCATTTCATTGTAAAGATAGTCAATATAAATACCAGCCTTTATCTTTTTGTTATCTGCCTTCATAGCGTAGCTTGTATCAGCACAGCCTGCAACGCAAGCAGTAATCATAGCTGCAGTGAGAAAAGCTACTGTTTTCTTTAAAATTGCCATTAATAAAACATTCCTTTCTGAAACGCAATTTTTATACCTTTTAATTTATATATTATACAGCTTTTTTACATTCAAGTCAAGATATTTTATAAAAAATGATTATTTTTCAGTGTAGGATTACAATAGATGTGTGACAGTTCATAAAAAAAGATAGCGGAAAAGC
>JAUNJM010000052.1 GCA_030533265.1 Ruminococcus sp.
ATGCAAGTGCTTCTCCACGGAATCCGAGAGTCATAATCTTATCAAGGTCATCTTTAGTTAAAATTTTACTTGTGGCATGACGAAGAAACGCCTTTGAAATATCATTTTCGGATATTCCAACTCCGTTATCAGTAACTCTTAGGTATGTTCTGCCACCGTTTTTAATTTCAACTGTTATAATATTCGCTCCTGCGTCAATAGCATTTTCTAAAAGCTCCTTAACCACAGATGCAGGTCTGTCAATAACCTCGCCAGCAGCAATAAGTTCTGATACTTCCTTGCTTAATACACTGATTTTTGCCACGTTTTCACTTCCGTCCTTAATGGATTATACAAATTTTAATAGATCTTTTACAAATTCTCTTAATTCGCTATCGTTCATCTCGTCAACGTTAGTTCTTCTAAGTTTATCAGTCAGAACCTGATTATTAATTCTTTCAAAAGAAATCTGATCAGATGATGTCTGCTCCATTGCAGTTTTTGCTCTTGTGTTTTCTGACTCAAGTTCTTCAAGCAAAGCTTTTGCTCTTGATATTATTTTTGGAGGCAATCCCGCTAATTTGGCTACTTCAATACCATAGCTCTCATCAACTCCACCGGGTACTATTTTTCTCAGGAATTTAATACTGTCGCCACTTCTTGCAACAGCAACCGAGAAGTTCTTTACTCCGCTCAGCTGATTTTCAAGCTCAATAAGCTCATGATAATGTGTAGCAAAAAGAGTTTTGCAACCAAGTGATTTTGACGTTGATATATATTCAGAAACAGCTCTTGCTATACTGATTCCGTCAAAGGTTGATGTACCTCTGCCTACTTCATCAAGGATAACAAGACTTTGTTTTGTTGCGTGTTTCACAATATCAGCAACCTCGCTCATTTCAACCATGAACGTTGACTGCCCTGCTGTAAGGTCATCAGATGCTCCGATTCTAGTAAAAATCTGGTCAACTACTGAAATTTTTGCATAGTCAGCAGGTACAAAGCATCCTATCTGAGCCATAAGGGTAATAAGTGCGACCTGTCGCATATAAGTTGACTTACCTGACATGTTAGGACCTGTTATTACAGCCATGCGATTATTTGTAAGATCAAGATATGTATCGTTTGGTACAAACATTTCATTCTGTTGCATTAATTCCACAACAGGATGACGACCGTTTTTAATGTCGATGATACCGTCAATAGCTATCTCAGGTTTTGTATAATTATTCTTAACCGACGCAACCGCATATGAGCAAAGTACATCAATGCTTGCAACTGCTGATGCAGTTTCTTGTACAAGTCTGAGCTGGGTAGCAATGAATTCACGAAGCTCAACAAATATATCTGATTCCAATCTGATAATTTTTTCACTTGCTCCCAGTATCGTGTTTTCAGCAAGTTTAAGTTCATCGGTAATAAAACGCTCACAATTTGCAAGTGTCTGTTTTCTTATATATGTATCAGGAACTAAATCATAATATGACTTTGTAACCTCAATATAATATCCAAAAACACGGTTATAACCTATCTTGAGATTCTTAATACCTGTTTTGTCACGCTCACGATGTTCAATCTCTTCGATTATGCCTTTACCACCTGAAATAATATTTCTCAGATCATCAAGTTGTTTGTTAAAGCCTTCTTTGATAACTCCACCGTCCTTAACGTTTGCAGGTGGTTCATCTACAATCGCATTTTCAATCAGATTTGATATTGCTTCAAGTGTTGAAATCTCGCTGTTGAGCGAAGTTATAAGCTTTGACGAAAAGTTACCGAGAATATCTTTTATTTGTGGCAGTTTAAGTGCTGTAAGCGATAATGACTTTAAATCTCTTGGAGATGCTGTCTTATACATTACCCTTGTCATAAGACGTTCAAGGTCATATACACCTGAAAGTATGTCTGTAAGCTCACCAAGTTCAACAGGTGAATTTACAAACTGCTCAACAGCGTTGAGTCTGTCAATAATTTTAGTTGGATTGACAAGTGGCTGTTCAAGGTATGATTTGAGCATACGTTTACCCATTGAAGTCTTTGTATGATCAAGTACCCAAAGTAGTGAACCCTTCTTATCCTTATTACGAAGTGTTTCAGTAAGCTCAAGATTTCTTCTTGCTGTAAATCCAATGGTCATTATCGGATCACTGTCGTGACGGATAATGCTTGAGAAGCGTCCGATAAGTGCTTTTTGAGTATCATGAATATATCCGAAAAGTCCACAAACTGCATAAGCTGAAACAGAATTTTCATCAATATTCAATTCCTTAAGACTGTTTACAGAAAATTGCTTTAACACATCATCAGTATGTATTTGTGGTGAAAAACAATTTTCATCAAGAAGCTGAACAGATGCTTTCAGACGATCTCTTATAAATGTTCCGATCTCTTTCTTTGAAAGAAAAGCATCGTTTATGAGTATCTCAACAGGTGAAAATCTTGAAAGTTCGTTTATTGACTTGTTTTGCATATCTTTCCCTGAAAATTCAAACAAGTGCACCTCTCCTGTTGAAATATCAGCAAGGCATAATGCACTCTCTTTTGCTTCTACATAAAACGAACAGATGTAATTGTTTGAAGTTTCATCAAGCATACTGCTCTCGATAAGTGTACCAGGTGTTACAACTCTTATAACATCTCTCGGTACTATTCCTTTACAGGTAGAAGGATCAGCAGTCTGCTCACAGATTGCAACCATAAAGCCCTTATCAATAAGCTTTTTTAAATACATATCACAGGCATGATAAGGAACGCCACACATTGGTGCACGTTCCTCAAGCCCACAATCTCTTCCTGTGAGGGTTAGTTCAAGTTCACGAGACGCTGTTATTGCGTCATCAAAAAACATTTCATAAAAGTCGCCCAAACGATAGAACAATATATGCTGTTTGTATTTCATCTTAACGTCAAAATACTGTTTCATCATCGGTGAAACTTTTGAAACATCAACATCTTTCAATAACATGAACTGATACCCCTCTCACAAAATTCAAATTAAAATTAGTGGCAACCTCCACAAGTTGAACATGAACCACCACAACCCTGAGGTGCCTGTTCAGGACAAGTCATTGGGTCTTCTCCATTTGCTGCCATAGAAATAATAAAGTTTACAGATGTGAGAAGCTTGTCAAGTTCGTCCTTAGCATCGTTGTAAGCTACCATTGATGGCATATTCATGATAACGTCATAAAGCTCCTTGATAGAAGTATCAAGCTCTTTAATCTTGTCTGAATCCTTTTCAGGCTTTGACATTTCCTGATTCAACTGCATTCTGAGCATATTGAATTCGCCAATCTTGTTCTGCATTTCAGTATCGTTATCGCTGTTTTTTGTAGCTTCACTGAATTTTGCATATCTTTCGTCCTGCTGCAGAGTCTTTCCCAACTCTCTTGCACATTCAATTACTGTCATTTCAAAAACTCCTTTATTATAATTTTATATTTATCAAACAAGTTCACCTTCCAAAGCCCAGTTCATTGCTTTGGTAATACGAACCTGTATGAATTCACCTATAAGATTCTTGTTTCCCTTGAACTCAACGATAATATTTTCATCATTCTTACCTGTAAGATAGTCACTTCCCTTTCTACCCTCACCTTCAACAAGTACAGTGACGGTTTTTCCGACAAATCTTGCAAGCCATTCAGATGTTATTTCTCGCTGTTCAAGTAAAAGTTCTCTTAGCCAGAGTCCTTTTTGCTTATCTGTAATATTATCCTCAAGTTCAGCTGCTTTTGTACCTGATCGTTTTGAATAAACAAACGAATATATATTATCATACTTAACTTTTCTGATAATATCCTTTGTCATGCAAAACTCCTCATAAGTTTCACCCGGAAAACCAACGATAAGGTCAGTTGTAAATGAAAATTCCGGTGCTTTAGTTCTTGCATATTCTATTATCTGCATATACTCATCAACAGTATATTTTCTGTTCATTGCTTTAAGAATTCTGTCGCTACCGGCCTGAACAGGCAGATGCAGATGTTTACACACCTTACCACACTCAAGTATCGTATCAATAAGTTCTTTTGACGCATCCTTAGGGTGAGAGCTCATGAATCTTATCCTGAAATTGCCGTCAATCTTGTTTATTTCCCTTAAAAGCTTCGGAAAACCATAGCTATAAGAATTGACGTTCTGCCCTAAGAGTGTTATTTCTTTATATCCTTCCGATACAAGCTTTTTGACTTCGCTTATAACAGACTCAGGCTTACGGCTTCTTTCTCGTCCTCTGACATATGGAACAATGCAATAAGTACAGAAATTATTACAACCATACATTATAGGAACAAAAGCACGGAACTTATCATCACGAAGCTGTAAGAAATCCTCATCAATATCGACCTGATTTTCTGTGATATTGAACACTCTCTTACGCTTGTCGATGACTTCCCAAAGCATTTTATACAGATCATTATAAGCAAAAGTGCCAAATACAAGATCAACCTGCTTATAAGTCTGCTTGATTTTATCAGCAATATGCTGTTGCTGTGCCATACAGCCACAGACACCAATTATCAAATCAGGATTTTGTTCTTTTACATGCTTCAGGTCGCCCACAGTTCCGAACACTCTGTCCTCAGCGTTTTCCCTGACTGCACAGGTGTTATAGATTATTACCTGAGCATTATCAGTTGAATCTGTAAAATCATACCCAACCTTAGAGAGCATGCCTTTTATCTTCTCGCCGTCACTGACATTCTGTTGGCAACCAAATGATTTAAGATACACCAAAGGTTGTCTGCTATTCTCATTTAAATACTTTATATTGTGTTCCAACAGACGTTGGGAATAATACTGGTTGTTTTCACTCATATACAAATTCTCCGCTAATCTTAATATGAATATACACATTAATTATATACCTAAACGCACATTTTGTCAATGCTTGTACACGTTAGTAACATAAAAAGCTGTGGATTATTTTTCCACAGCTTTTTTATCAATATTAATTTTAAATATAAACAAAAACCACAAGATTGCTGAGATTACAAGTGCTGTTATTGCAATAATATTATGTGAAAAGAACTCCCATATCTCAACAAAAGTATCAATATCCCAGAAAAAAGCCACTGCAATAACTACTGCTGTTATTGCCATGCAAAACACCGCACCTGCCGATATGTCCTTAGCTTTTTTGGCAAGAGGATGATAATCAGGTGAGCAAAGGTCAACTATTGACTCTATAGAAGTATTTATCATCTCAAGAGAAATCATCGCTCCTATCACAAGAAAAACCACAGCTTTTCTTGTTGTTGACATATCATAGAACTGCATAAAAAATATAACATAAAACGCAGCACACAAGTGAAATCTTATATTTCTCTCTGATTTTATACCGGATATT
>JAUNJM010000017.1 GCA_030533265.1 Ruminococcus sp.
TTTTCCTCACCCTGTCTTGCAAAACTTCTCTGTACCGCAACAGTGAATGAAACCACTGATACACCGGTCGGAGTTTGTTTTACTTCAAGATCCTGAGTGATTCTACCCATTAAAATTACCTTATTAAGCATAATTAAACCTGCTCCGTCTTAAAGGAGCGACCTCCTTTCAAAGTTTTAAGCACATCTGCAATTCTTTACAGAAATGATACGATAACCAAAATCCATTAACTGCTTACTTAACTGTGATAAGAAAACGAAGAACGCCGTCTGTAATCTTGAACACACGCTCAAGCTCAGCTGGGAAATCTGTTGTAGAAGTGAAGTTCCACAATACATAATTACCTTCTGCTTCATAGTTAATAGCATAAGCCAGCTTACGCTTACCCCAGTCGTTCATTTCAACGTCTGTAGCGTTAGCCTTGATCATCTCATCAAACTTTGCTGTGAGAGCAGCAACAGCTTCTTCTCCTGCTTTGCAGCTGAAGATTGCCATAGCCTCATAAGTTTCATTGATTTTTGCCATTTTCTCTGCACCTCCTTCTGGATTTCGCCTGTATCCTTATAATACAAGCAAGGATAACTCATTTATTATAACACAGATCGCACACCGTGTCAAACGATATGCGATCCTAAAATTGTTTATATTCTGTAAACTTTATGCAAATAAAAGGTTAATCAGATACATTCCACCCAGAGTAAGCACGCAATATACAGTAATTGCAACAATCAGTGCCTTTCCCGATGTTCCGCCCTTTGCAATGATCTTTTCACCAACTGCATATTCATCAATTGTTTCACGACGTATTTTTGTGATCTCGGCTTTTGCAGTTCTGTAATAAAAATAATTCCCGAAAAATCCTGCTATAAACCTTACTGCCATAATCAGATACGATGAAATAGAATACAGGTTAGCAAATGAACTTGTCTGAAGATCAAATTTTGTCTGCAGAAAAGTAACGTTCATAACTCCCGATTGTCCCATAACTATCATTGAAGGTATGCTCAGAAGTGTTATTACAAGCAGGAACAATACTCCGTGCTTGTACATTTTTCTATAGAAAAAATAAAACTCAGGGAACACCAACGCCGCAATATTAAGGGATATTTTCCCACCGAAATTTGCAAATCTGATAAAGTTTGAAAGCAGTCCGAGTGAATTTCTTCCCACATATTTTGCATAATCATCAAGCTTTATACCATCAAGATCAGAATCCTTATCAAAGACCATCTGTGCACCAAACGGGAATCCGTTTTGATTTGCATTGAATCCTGCCTGTCTGTTATAACCTGCACCGCCGAAATTGAACGGACGTGAGGCATTATCGTTGTTGGCATTGAGTGGCATTCCGCACTTGTTACAGAAAATTCCCTCAGGTGGGTTTTCCGCACCACATCTGATACATCTTTTCGTCTCAGACGAGTCAGCCTCGTCACTGCTGTTGCTTTCATATACAGGCTGCCAGCTTTCGCCACTTTCGTGCAGAGATGTATTTATACACTGCCCTTCTTTGAGATAGCACTCACGATGATACGGTGTTCCACACTCGGGACAAACCACGACGTCATCATTGTCCTTAAAAATCTCGTCACACGAGATACACTTTGTACCATTATAATTAGACATATATCTTTCCTTTCCGTTAAACAATAAATTACTCACATTGAATATATTATATCACACAATTTTAAAAAAAGAAATAGTTTTTACGATTTTTTCCTTTACTTTTCACAAAAAAAACATTATAATAGTAATCATATGAAAAGAATTAATAAACATATACTCGGAGGGAACGTATATTTATGGTATTTTTAGAGAATCTTAAATCTGTGCTTGAGGGATACCTTCCTAAAATCAAGGAGCTTTATGAGGTTTTTGATATTGAAAACAGCAAGGAACGTATCCTTGAGTTGCAGGAAAAGGCTGCTGAGCCCGGTTTCTGGGACGATCTTGAAGCCTCACAAAAGGTCCTGCAGGAAACAAGAACCCTTGAAGGCAATATTGAAAAATACAACAAATTGCAGTCAACTGCTGATGACATAGAAGTCATGATTGAAATGGCAAACGAGGAACAGGACGATTCGATGATTGAGGAAATCGAATCGGAGCTTGCTTCACTCGGAAACGCTATTGACGAGCTGACGCTTGCATCACTGCTCACAGGTGAGTACGACAAGTGCAATGCTATCATCAACTTCCATGCAGGTGCAGGCGGTACTGAAGCTCAGGACTGGGCTGATATGCTTTTCAGAATGTACAATCGCTGGGGTGATAATCACGGGTTCAAGGTAAAGACTCTCGACTACCTCGAAGGCAATGACGCAGGTATGAAGTCGGCGTCTATCATCATTGAGGGTGACAATGCTTATGGCTATCTCAAGAGCGAATCGGGTATCCACCGTCTTGTAAGAGTTTCTCCTTTTGACAGCTCCGGAAGCAGACACACTTCTTTCGCTGCTATTGACGTTATGCCTGAAATTGATGATTCTATTGAGGTCGATATTCGTCCTGAGGATATTGAAATGCAGGTTTACCGTTCATCAGGTGCAGGTGGTCAGCATATCAACAAGACCTCATCTGCTGTCAGACTTATTCACAAACCTACAGGCATCGTTTGTGCTTGTCAGACTCAGCGTTCACAGTTCCAGAACAGAGAATATGCAATGAAAATGCTTAAATCAAAGCTTATCGAAATCAAGGAACGTGAGAATCTTGAACGTATCGAGGACATCAAGGGTGTTCAGAAAGAAATCGCATGGGGTGCTCAGATACGCTCTTATGTATTTATGCCATACACTCTCGTAAAGGATCACAGAACAGGCTTTGAAACTGCTAATGTCAATGCTGTCATGGACGGTGAGCTGGACGGCTTTATAAATGCTTATTTGAAATCACTCTCACTTGGAAACCTCAAGGACGAGGACAGAAAAGATTAGTTCGCTTAAATCAGAAACCCACAGGAGCAGAAGTTCCTGTGGGTTTTTCTCTTATTCAAAAGCGTATCAGATAACAAATAAAACAGGACGTATAATCATACGCCCTGTCATGCAGTACAATATTAAGTTTATTTGAATGCGTAGTAAATATGTATCAGCTTTTGTCAGGCTTACACATAGAACAACATTTTGCCGTATGTTGGATATGGCCAGTATTTTTCACCAACAAGTGTTTCTATCTCGTCAGCTATAGTTCTCAGCTCACCCATTGCTGTGAATACTACATCGTGATAGTAGTTTGCAAGCACTTGAAGATCACAAATATCGTGAGCTTTGATTGTTACTTCTTCAAGCTCTGATACCTTTCTGTATGCCTGGCTTGAAAGTGATGAAAGCTTCTTTACCATATCTGTTTCAAAGAATGTGTCAGCTCCGCAAGCATTTGCAAGCTCTGCAGTCTGTGCAAGCTCCTTGATGTATGTTACTACAGCAGGAAGAATATCCTTCTTTGCCATGTCGATCATTGTAAGAGCCTCGATATTGATTGTCTTGCAATATTCGTCAAGAAGAATCTCTACACGAGAAATGATTTCTGCTTCTGTATATACGCCCTGCTTAACAAAAAGATCAATATTCTTCTTGTCTGCAAAATGCGGAATTGCTTCCGGTGTTGATTTAAGATTGAGAAGTCCTCTCTTTTCTGCTTCAACAGTCCACTCCTCAGAATATCCATTACCATTGAAAATGATGCTCTCGTTTTCTGCAATAGTTTTCTTGATAAGGTCATCAAGTGCATCCTGGAAGTTGTCTGCCTTTTCGAGAACGTCTGCAAACTGGTCAAGGACTTCTGCAACCATAGTATTGATGATTGTATTTGGTCCTGCTACTGAAAGCTTTGAACCAGGCATTCTGAACTCAAACTTGTTTCCAGTAAATGCAAATGGTGAAGTTCTGTTTCTGTCTGTTGTATCTCTTGGGAAGTTAGGAAGAACGTCAACGCCGATCTCCATATCAACCTTCTTGCTTCCTGTATATGTTTCGCCCTCAACGATAGCTTTAAGAATCTCTGTAAGTTCATCTCCGAGGAAGATAGAAATGATTGCAGGAGGTGCTTCATTTGCACCGAGTCTGTGATCGTTACCTGCTGATGCAACTGAAACTCTGAGAAGATCCTGATAATCATTTACAGCCTTGATAACTGCTGCGAGGAATGTAAGGAACTGAGCATTTTCAGCAGGTGTTTTACCTGGATCAAGAAGGTTTACACCTGTATTGGTTGAAAGTGACCAGTTGTTATGCTTACCTGAACCATTCACTCCTGCAAAAGGCTTTTCATGGAGAAGGCACTTGAAACCATGCTTTCTTGCAGTTCTCTTCATGATCTCCATTGTTAGCTGGTTGTGATCGGTAGCAATATTTGTTGTGCCATAAATCGGTGCAAGCTCGTGCTGTGAAGGTGCAACCTCGTTATGCTTTGTTTTTGCATGAATACCAAGTCGCCAAAGCTGTTCGTCAAGATCCTTCATATATGCTGCAACTCTTGTCTTGATAGTACCGAAGTAATGATCCTCAAGCTCCTGTCCCTTTGGAGCAGGTGCACCGTAAAGTGTACGGCCTGTAAAGATAAGGTCCTTTCTCTTTGAATACATTTCTCTGTCAATGAGGAAGTATTCCTGTTCAGGTCCGGCATTTGAAACAACTCTTGTTGCGTTTGAACCAAACAGCTTTAGAATTCTGAGTGATGCTCTGTTGATAGCCTCCATTGAACGAAGCAATGGTGTTTTCTTATCGAGTGCTTCACCACCGTATGAGCAGAACGCTGTTGGGATACAGAGTGTATCTGCTTTTACGAATGCGTATGATGTAGGGTCCCATGCTGTGTAGCCTCTTGCTTCAAAAGTAGCTCTCAGACCACCTGATGGGAATGAAGATGCGTCAGGCTCACCCTTAACAAGCTCTTTACCTGAAAACTCCATGATAACATGACCTTTTTCAGTTGGTGAAATAAAGCTGTCAAGCTTTTCGGCTGTAAGACCTGTCATTGGCTGGAACCAGTGTGTATAGTGTGTACAGCCTTTTTCGCAAGCCCAGTCCTTCATAGCATTAGCTACTACATTTGCCACCTCGATGTCAAGATGTTTACCCTCTGCGATAGTTTTTTTCAATGCCTTGTAGGTTTCCTTCGGAAGCCTTTCTTTCATGACTGACTCGTTAAAAACGTCACTTCCAAAAATCTCCGGAACGTTCATAGTCAAATCCTCCCTTTCAACCTTCTCGATTATAAAAAAGGCACTGTGAACTTCTTAAAGTTCACAGCGCCTTAGCTGTTCACAAGCATAGTATATACCAACCGACGTCATTTGTCAATAGTTTTTTTCACTTTTGTAACATCAAACAATAAAAGAGAACAAAAGCATACGTTTTTGCACAGATTATTACATCAATCCTCAAAGCTGTTGCTTGAAAAATCAAAGTCATCAGGAAAGTTTTCGCAGATAACCGATTTTGAGAATTGCTCTGCAGTTTCTATAAGCTCTCTTGAATTTGCTGTCCATGTGATAAGATCGGCATTGCAATCCACTGCTCTGAAAGCCATTTTCAGCGATACTGTACGCAAATCGCAGGCAATGAAATGCGGTGCTGATATGAGCTTCCATACCAGAGGCAATGCGAAAATGCGTCTTGTAACATACTCTGCTCTGCTTTTCGTCCTGAACTTTGATACAAGCTGTCCTCTTGTAACGTTTGACGCAAATAGTCTGAACCACAGCACTGAAAACGGGTTGAAGCTTTGCACTGCATACTCACCCTTATATTTTGCTAAAAGTCGGTAAGTTCGTTTTTCAAGCACACCCGGCCCGTGACCTCTTTTAATTTCAATAAGCAATGGTACTCTGCCTTTGACAAGCTTAAGCACCTGTGAAAGCAATGGTATCTTTTCCTCTGTATCCCGAATATTGAACGCACATAGCTGTTCATATGTGAAATCCTTTACATCAGCGTCTATCCCACATATTCTTTTAAGCGACATATCATGCACAACCACTACTCTGCCGTCTTTTGTAAGACGTACATCAAGCTCTATTGCAAGCCCTTTTTCACACGCTCTTTCAAACGCTGACAATGTGTTCTCAGGTATCCCCTTTGATATATCATGGAGTCCTCTGTGTGCGATGTATTTCCCGAAATTCATATCATCTACCTGCCTTTCAGACAAAGGTTTCATTTAGATTATAACTATCATCTGCCGTTTTGTCAACTTCTTACTATGATATATATTTAAATATAGTCAGAAAATTTATAATATTATCATAAAATCATCACAATATTCTAATATAATTAAAAATATTGCTTATTATGAAAGGAAAATCAATATGTTTAAAAAAATATCAGCATTTTTACTCGCAATGACTCTCACTATCAGTTGTCTTGCTTCTTGCGACGATTCAAAGAAAGACAAATCTTCAAAGGCTTCCGATTCATCAGTTGCTGAATCTACCCCTGCCGGACTCACTTCTGAAAAAGGTTCCCTTACTATCGACGGCAAAAAGGTTGATACTAAAGACCTTACAATCTGTGTTGTTGACGGCAAGGAAATTGACTTTGATACATTCAGATTCTATTACTACACAACTTTAGCTACTCTCTCAAATTATTATGGCGTTACTGAGGAAGGCTTGAAGGAAAAAGAAGAAACTTACGAAGCATTCAAAAAGGAAGTTGTAAACACTATCATACAGGACGCTGTTTACGAAAAACTCGCTAAGGAAAATAATATTACTCTTGACGAGGATGATAAAATAACTATCGAAAAGGCTGTCAAAAATCTCCAGTCAAACTATCAGTCAGAAGAAGAATATAAGGCTGCTTTGAGTGCTATGTACCTTACTGAAGATTATTACACTGATATGGTTACAACCGGTACTTTGAACAATAAGGTTTACACTCAGCTTTTCACAAACGGCGGAAAGTATGCAACTTCTCAGGAGGATTTCAAAAAGATCGTTAAGGATCCTGATGAATACTCAAGAGTTATTCATATCCTTATCCCTTATGAGTGCCAGGCTGAAATCACAGACAAGGAAACTCTTGATTCATATGAGGAAAGTGACCTCTCTACAAAGCTCGAAAGCAAGAAAACTGCTTTCTATCAGCAGACTGAAGATGTTCAGAAACAGCTCAAGGATAAAGCTAAAAAGCTTGCTGAGGATGTTCTGAAAAAGGCTGAAAGCGGTGAAAACTTCGAAACTCTTGTTAAAACGTATGGCTGGGATACCGGTATGGAAAAAAGTCCTGAAGGATATTACATCAACGAGAACACAAGCTTTGTAAAAGAGTTCAAGGATATGGCTTTCAAGCTCAAGGAAAATGAAATAAGCGGTCTTGTTGAAAGCGATTCTTTTGGCTGGTTTATCATCAAGCGTCTTCCTGTTGATATGGACTATGTTAACAAAAATATTGAAACTATGATCAATGAATATGATCAGCCAAGACTTCAGAAGTTCTTCTCAGATTACTCTGACAAAATCGAGGTCGTTTATGATGAGATCTTTGATAAGATCACTGTTGACAGTATCAAGTAATCACAACTTAAAAAGTACAACACCTACCCTACAAGGTCGGGTTTAAAGAAAACAGTTAATCCCCAAGAGATTTATTCTCCTGGGGATTTTTATGTTGTTCTGTTCTGAACTGTAATTTGTAGTATTACTCATTGAATCGGTCATATCCCTACCAATCAGGAATTAATTCTTTGAGCGTTACTGTTTTCTTGGTTTCTAAATCAAGCAGTATTTCAATATTAACCTACTGCAAATAAGGCACTTCTGATACAAACATCAGAAATGCCTTTTATTTTATCTGAATTTATTTATCGTCATAAGTTCTTTCACTGATGATATATCTTGGTCTTGCTTTTGTTTCAAGATAAATCTTTCCGATATATTCACCTACAACTCCCAGACTCAGAAGCTGTATTCCACCTATAAGACACAATGCACAAACAAGTGGTACAAATCCCGTAACAGACACGCTAACCAGACTTGCTATGAATGTTATGAAAACTGCTATCAGGCTGAGCACTGTGATGATTCCTCCCAAAGCAGTAATCATTCTGATAGGCTTTACTGAAAGACTTGTGATTCCGTCAAAAGCAAGTGCTAACATTTTCTTCAACGGATAGTGGCTTTCGCCTGCAATACGCTCATGTCGCTCATAGTAAACACTCGTGCTTTTGAATCCAACAAGAGGTACCATTCCACGCAGGAAAATGTTGACCTCCTTGAAGTTTGCAAACTCCTTTAACACCCTGCTGCTGATAAGTCGATAGTCGGCATGGTTGAACACAACCTCTGCTCCCATCATGTTAAGCACCTTATAAAAACCCTCAGCGGTGAAACGCTTGAAGAATGTATCGGTATCACGCTTGCTTCGTACACCATAAACGACCTCACAGCCGTCAAGATAAGCGTCTACCATCTCGTCCATTGGATTAATATCGTCCTGACCGTCGCAGTCGATAGAAATGGTAATATCACACACGTCCATGCTTTCCATAAGTCCTGCAAGAACAGCATTCTGGTGTCCACGGTTTCTGCTCTGGCTGATGCCGATAAAATGATAATCCTGCTTTGAAAGCTCTGTGATTATCTCCCAGGTCTTATCCTTTGAGCCATCGTTCACAAACATTACACGGCTTTTATCACTGATCTTACCTTCACTGACAAGCTGATTTATCTTTTGAAGAAACAGTGGTGCTGTTATCGGCAGAACCTTTTCCTCATTATAGCACGGAATCACTATATTCAATACAGGTATTTCTCTTTTCATTTTTTGCACCTCATATGCGTTTTATTTGTATTCTTACACAATTATTATATCACGCAAACAGGATTTGTCAAGCAGAATACACAAAAACTCTTTTAAAGTGTATCAAATATTTTTCTATAACCTGTATTTCTTGCTTTGTCGGCACTATTGTCAACGGCGTATTTAAGTGCAGAATCTGATACCTTGTTAAACTCATGCTCAGTCATTTGTGCATAGTCTTCTATCGCACTTGCAAAGCCGTCTGTATCATCAAGAGTGAGAACATATCCCGCATTGTTATCCTCAAGGTCTTTCCATGGAGTCTGGTCACTTAGCAGACAGGCACATCCTGCCGACAAAGCCTCCTGAATCACATGGCCATAGTTCTCTCCCAGCGTCGGGAACAGAAAAACATGATGCTTTGCAAGCGTTTGAACTACATTCTCTGACTCAACATTACCCTTGTATGACCATGTTACGTTACAGGGCAGTTTTTCAAGCTCTGCTTTGCACTGATTCCAATAGTCCTCAACATGAACAGGACCATAAATCGTGAAATTCACTCTGCTCCTGACCGACTGCAATATTCTTATCGCCTGCAAAAGATTCTTCTTTGGAGCAATCCTCGAAATCCATGCAATTTCAAGCTCTCCTTGTTTTTTGCTTTTCAAAACATGAGTATTATCAATCTTTCTTGGCAGGTCCTCAGCAATGAAAAACTGATTATCCCTTGCTCTGACCTGCTGTCTGATCTCATCTATCTCCATTTGCGAAGTCGCTGACCAATATATTTTTCTGAACATTCCACTAATGTTGAAAAGCATTGTGAAAAGCTTTTTCTTTTTGTATTTCAGCCTGAATTCAAGTGGAGAAAACAGTCCCATTGCTGCCACAACAACAGGCTTTTTTATTCTTCCGAAGCGTTTGAGCAACAAGGTGTTTATCGCATAATCATTGAAACAGCCACAGACATAAACTATGTCTGCATCGTCCGAAAGGCGTTTTATAAGACTTTTCTTGAAACCCTTTGGTGGAACGTAAAAAACTCTTGCATTGCCGACCTTATTCCAGTCATTCACCTTTATGTTGTCATAAGGCTTCACGTCGCCGTGATCTCTATCGCAGGTCAATATCGAAAAATCATACTCGTCCCCAAGATAATCAGTGAGATTTTTTATCGACCGCACAGGTCCGCCATCCTTGTAACCCGGCAGATAGCGTCCTGTTATTATCAGTATTTTTTTCATTTTATCTTACGCTCCTAAGCTTTTTGTCAAGAATTCAAGCCCTGTTTTACGGACTTTACTCAAGCTCTTTTCAACTCCGTCCGCATCAGGCAGAGCTTTTATCTTTTCAAAATCGTCATCACTTACAACCCAGCGTTCAGAAATTCCAAGCATCTCATAAAGCGAATCTATTCTTGATGACGTTTTTGGATTGCCGTTCATTTCTCTGATAGTGTTACCGAACTTAACACCAAACAGTATCGAAAAAACCGTTGCATGAAAAGAATCTGTCAGAACATACTCTGCATTTTTTATAAGCCACAGAAATTCCCGAGGTCCGATACCATGAATATTATTCTTGTTTTTAAGATAGTCATTTATGGTGAACGGAATGTTTATTACTGTCAGATTTTCCCTTTGTGCAAGGGTCTCAGCAAGCCTGAAATGCTCATCATTCCCACCAAGCAGATAGGTCAGAACATACGGCTTTTCGGTGCGTTTATCAATCACTCTTCGGGCAACGTTTTCCCATTTGTCTGATGTGAGCAGAAGTGTCGGATCGGGAGTCCATACAACTTCCTTTTGAGTTATCTCACTCAAGGTATCAACGAGATTTTTTTCACGCAATGATACAGCGTCAAAGTATTTAAGCTTCTTTGCAAAAAAGTCTTTCTGCCTGTCGTCAAGGCTTTCTACTCCGATGCTTGCTGCGTAGGATATGATATTTTTATGCTTGTCGGCAAATTCGAGAAAATATCCGTCAGTGCAAAGCAAAGGATTCCATACCTGATCGCTTCCCACAATAAAATTATCATATATATCATTTGTCCTGCTGACAGATTTGCAGTTATAAAGCTCCGTATGTGGTATTTCGTTCATAAAATCACGATAAGGCTTATAAAATCCCACTAACCTGTGCGACTTTATTTTCATGACAGTATTTCGTGCTAATGCTGTCAGCCTGTTTTTTATCGGAATTTTCTTGTTCTGGACATACGAAATCTGCTCGGCTTCATATCCCAGCCCTTTAAGTGTTTCTACCAACGCATAGGCTTGCAATAATCCACCGAAGTTCCAATTATTGTGATATTTTGTAATAACGCCTGTCTTTATCATTTTTTCTTTCTCCTCAAAAGAGATAAAAGTCTGTTTTTCATGTCGATCGCAGCAGTATCACGAATAAGCATAAGCACTGCAAAATACACACAAGCACCGACCATAGCTTCTGTCATCAAAAGCAGTGTTGTCGGTATGTCAAGAATATTATCAACAGCTATTACTACTCCTGCCATCACCACCGATGCAACAACGTATTTATACGACCACCTGATTATATCAAGAATTGAAAGATACGACTTTGAATAGAGCAAAAGTATAAATACCACAACTATCTCTGATAAAAGTGATGCAATCGCTGCACCGATACCACCATAAAGTGTTATAAGCACATAGTTTGTGATGATGTTGAATATCGTTCCTATTACAACTGCGGTGTTATATTCTTTCTGTTTGCCAAGGGGCATAACGATACCCTGCCCTATACAGGCTTTCAGACCCGATACCATAAGCAATGGGCTGAAGACATACAGCATTTTAATCGAGTTTTCAAAGCCTTTTCCCAAAAACCATGGCACCAATCTTTCAGAAACACATATAAGCCCTGTCATCATTGCAAATGAAATCATCAGCGTTACCGTAACCGAGCGTTTTATAATGCCATTTGCTTCACTGCGTTTTGCTTTCTTGAACAGAAATGCCATTCTCGGCATTATCACCATGCTAAGCGACGTTACGGCACTCAGCAAAACCTGCTCTATCTTGTGAGCCTCCTCGTAGTAACCGTTCTCAGAATCCGAGCCGAGTATAGCTCCTATCATTGTCTTGTCAACATATGAATAAAGCGTTCCTGCAAGTGTAGGAATAAAATATACTGCACTCCTTTTCCAGTGGTGTATAAGTTTTATTTCTCTGAAATTTATCTTTACAATATTCTTTTTCAGACTTCCCCATAAAACAATAAACCCAATAAACAACGTAAACTGCATAATAAACGTATACACCAGTACATCGTCAGAATCCTTGACAAAAAGAAATATCGCAATAACGTTGAGTATCTTTACAATAATGCTCCGCAATGCCGTCAGCCTGAACTCTTCAAGCCCCTGAAAAAACCACGTTATATCAAACGCTACGCTGAGTATGTTCAACGACAACACAAGAAGTATCGGTCGGTAATCCACCATTTTTATGTAAAGTATCACATAAAGACACAGACTTATTGCTACCGTGATGCAACGTGCTATGAAAATTTCCCAGAAAAGCTTTGACGTTTCTTTTATATCATCTCTGGCTTCGGCAATTTTAAGCTTGCCGTATGTGTTTACACCCAATGCTCCGAGTATTGAAAAATAATTCACAATCGAAAATGCATAGCTGTATTGCCCCACCCCGTCAACACCAAGCACTCGTGCAACATAAGGTGTCGTTATAAGTGGAGTCAGCAGTGCCAACACCTGATAGCACATGGTATAAAAGTAATTGGATAAAATACTCGTTTTTTTATTCATTCTAAGAACCTTCCCGTTTTTTTAAAAAGCTAACAGTCCCCGATTATCTCAACAAGTCTTTTTGCATTAGCTTCCCATGTGTATTTTTCAGCAGTCTTTCTGCCATTTTCGCCTGCACTTTTCCGCAGTACGTCATCAGTCATGAGCTTGTGTAATACTGCTTCAAGCTCTGCAGAATTTTTCTTTTCTACTAAAAATCCGTTATCACCGTCAGTTACAATGTCAGCAATTCCCTCATTTTTTGTACCTATAACAGGTACTCCACAGCTCATTGCCTCAAGATAGACTATCCCAAAAGACTCCTCCCACGAAGGCAGAACAAAAATATCAGAACCGTTAATCTGCTCAAGTACTGATTTGTGTGGTAAGCGTCCAAGAAACTTCACGTTATCACCAAGACCAAGCTGACTTGAAAGCTGTTCAAATTCATGACGCTGTCTTCCGTCACCGATGACAGCATACTCAAAGTCGATACCCTTGTTTTTGAGCTTTGCAAGTGCCGAAAGCGTTATGCGGTAACCCTTTCTTTCTTCAAGGAATCCAACCGATATAAGCTTTATTCTTTCATTGTCTGCACCGGTAGTATCAACATTTTCAGCGTAAAAACCGTTGTGCAGGACAACTGATTTGTCCGTGAGCAAAATATTCTGCCCTATAAGTTTTTTCTGGCGTTGTGATACGAATATCACCCTGTCAACAGAACGCAACCTGCTCTCATAAAACTTTCTGTACTGCTTAAATTTTGCAGCGTTTGATGCAACAGCACTGCTGTGCTCTGTGTAAACGATCTTTAAATCAGAAAACTCAGATTTTACAGCGTCCACCATACCAAGCTCAAGCACTGAGCCCATACAATAAAAAGCATCGTAATCCTTGCTTTTAAGCTCTTTCAAAACGCAACGCTTTACCGTCATCATATAAAGCTTTGAAAAAAAGTTCGGAAACCTCCACCAGTACTGACTGGTATTATAGTATGTAAGTGTTTTAGGTGAAATAACGTCAATGCTGTCATACTGATATTCATGTGGTGCAGAAAATCTTTTCATATTTCTGAGATTGCAAAACGGATACGGCAAGAACATCGCAGGACTGATGACCTTGACATCAGCTATTTTGCTAAGCTCTTTTATCTGTGCAAAAACATAGTTGCCGTCCGTTTTTTCACAAGGCTTCGGAAAACCTCCTGCCAGCACCAGTATCCTCATTATTTCACCTCATTTTCAATGTAATTTATCTCTCAAAGCCCTGATAAACTTCCACACGCCTGTCTTTTTTTGACACTTTAATGCAACTCTGTCAAAAGGCTTTGTCTTGTAATTTTTCATAAAATAGTCTGCCATTTTCGGTTTTTTTGCTGATTCAGACCACGATTTGTTGTGTCTTATAGCCTGCTCAAAGGAAACTTCCTGAAATATCGTCAAATGACTGATGCTATCTATAATATGTTGCCCCTTTTCGCTGTTTGCAATGACTAAAGATACACCCTTGTCATCATTAAATTCAGGCAATGACTCGGCTACACCCCAGAAATCAGCAAGAGTAATATCCGATAGCTTCCGACAGCCCTTTGACGGACAAGCATAACAGCTCGGACGCAAGCTTAAATCCCGCAGAAACGCTCCAATATACAAATCGTCCCAAGCTTTTATAGCATCACATTTACCGTTTTCAAACTCCAGCTTTATCGAAAAGTCTTTCCAGCCTGTATCCTTTGAACGAAAATCAGCGTACTTGATTTTTGCATCATTGCGGACTTCTTTGAACTGCCTGTATCTGTTCCAGACCTCAGGTGCAGGTACTCCGTGACAGATAAAATCCACTAATATGAGTTTATCAGTCGGTATTTTTATCACTTCAAGATACTGTTTCAGACCATCTGTCTGGCATGGTGTGCCACTGAACAGAACTTTCTTGCCACGTTTCAAAATATCTGCAACTTCACGGTAACAATACCCTACCGAGCTTTGAACATACTTTGAGCCTCTTAAGCTGTAAAGCTCATCCACTCTCTCGATAAAGGTATGTCTGACGTTCAACTGTTCGTCAAATCCTGCTCCAAAAACAACTCCGTTCTCACTCAGCACAGCCTTTGAAATAAGCGAGAATACTCCTCCTGAGCTACTGTTCAGACGTTCCTGCTCATCACAGTTCATCATAGCATATGCTCTTCCGACATGGGTTTGCCTGTCGCACTTTCCGACAGGACAAGCTCTTTCACACAAATTGCAATGCACACATTTTTGCTCGTCAATTTTCGGATATTCAAAGCCATGCTCGTCAGCAACCATATCAATACACGAGTTGGGACAAACATTCGCACAAGCTCCACAGCCTGTACACTGCTCCTTAACTGCTAAATTCATATTTATTTCCTCACAAAAAGCTTTTTCTTTATCTGTTGAAAACGAAACCTGATCGGGAATGTATATATCCCTTTGATACTTTGCCAATTTTTAATATCGCTTAGTGTAATTTCATGATCAAGATTTTTTACCCTGTTGGGTGGTAAAAAAACAAAGTTGTCGCCGATACGGGCATCAATTACAGGTACACGCTTCTGAAAATGAAAGTACATATACTCTTTTTTATGAAGCTCTCCGTTCTTCACATAATTTGCAAATATTCTGCCGTCCTCACAGCTGACGATATAAGGCTCAGTGCCCTTTTCCTGATCCTCTTCAAAATGCATACGGGCTTTCAGAAAATTCGGACCGAGGTATACTTTCTCGTCATACTGCGAAACACCGTGTCTGCGGAATATTTCAGAAATCCCCCAGCCAAGATGCCCTGCCCATTCATCATAGGCTCTGTTTTCATTAGTAAGATAGACGTCCCTATAGCACTGACAACCCGATGCGGTCAATGTGCGGTAAAGCTTATTCACGTCCGGATTGTTTCTGAAAAGTGAACAATGCCCTCTTGTAAGTATCCTGTCATAGCGTGAAAGCAAATCTTCGGTCAGAAATTTCCGCATATCTCCCCAAAGAACATCAATATCACAATATCCCCAGAAATCGTAGTCCTTGATATACTCGGCAAAAGCCTCACCGTATGCAGGCTTATAATCACACAGCTTATATGGAGTATTAAGCTCTGCCTTAAAATCAAACAGCCCAATAATACGCTCTCTCACCTGTTCAAATGGCATAATCAGCCTTTTAACATTGTCAGGATAATCATATGGCGTATCATCATCGGTAACAAACAGGAAGTCTATGGTACTGTTATTCCTGATAGTTTTAAGCCACAATGGAAAATAATCAGGTATCGTTCCTGAGTAGCATGTTATTAAGCATATCTTTGTCATAATTACCCTTCTTTTGTTTTTCTAACTTCGGCACATTAAGGAAGTACGGTAATGCCGAAACGCTTATCCACATTGTTATCGAAAAGTCATTGAATATCGCAATGAACGTTGATTCTACAAGAGAATTTGCCAAAAATGCTGCCATTAATGCAACCCATACTATTCTCGAGCCCTTTTTAAGGTTCACTGAACACTCATAGCAATTACGGAAAATCAGATAGAGGAATGTCAATATACCCATAATTCCGTTCTTGTACATCAGCTTTACCCATGATATTTCCATAGTGCCTTCGCTCATTATGGTGTAATCAATGCCCTGAGAGTCTACCATGCCAAAACCGAACAACGCTCTGATTCCATTGAGTTTAAAATTATGAAAGCCAAGTATTCTTGATGAATACGACTCATCTGTGACCATATATGAAATGAAATTCCAGAGGGAAATCAAAATTATCAGTGCCATAATACAAATTATCGCAACCTTAAACTTTCGTGAAAGAGTTTCCATTCGCCTTGAAAGCACTATTACCAAAAACACTACTGTCATTACCCAACAGCCTCGTGATTTTGAAAGATACAATAGAACAAACATTATCGGCAGATTCGCTTTCAACAAAAAGCCTGCAAGCTTGCTTTTAACCTTACCTCCATTGACCAAAAACAGCACTGTCATGACTATTACAACAAAAGCCGAACAGCCCAGTGAATTCGGGTGTATAAAGCTTCCGAAAATACGCATTCGTGTATTGTAAAGTCCGCTTAACTGAAACTGCAATGCCGAAAAGGAATAGAAAAACACAATGAATATCCCTATCGTATATCCGACAATGATGCTCAGAATATCCTTGTTGCACTTGATGATATGATTACCGAAAAGGGCGACAAATACAAGTGTTGCATAGTAAAATATCGCTGAGAGCATCTGTCCTAATCCCAACGTCTGAAACAGAAAGCCAAACATCCATATAAACATCAGAACGAACGCTTCCATACAAGATCTCTTTTTTACTCCATACAGGCTTATGTCCTGAAGTGCAATCAGAAGTATTGCAAGCAGTCCTATATATTTTAACAGCGTATTCAGATTGGAAAGTACCATGAGAAAAACAGCTGTTCCCAAGAATATATGCTTAAAACCCGAATTGGTTTTATTCATGTTTTTCTCCTTTCCTTAAAGCTTCAGCTTTGCAACGATTTTTCAGCCACAACGCTGTATAAAAATTTACTCCTTGCAGACTGTGCATTCTGCTTCATCTCATTATAAAAATCCTTGTCATCAAAAAATCTCGTTATGACATTCTTAATCTCGTCCGCACTGTCGTTATACAAAAACAATACATTCCCGTCTGTGTTGACATGAGTCGTACCGTCCCAGTATTTACAGACCAATGGTATCCCCTGTGCCACGACCTGCTCCCAGAAAACAGAATGTCGCCCCGGAAATACAACCAGATCGGCTGCACCAAAATAATTATATGATTCGGATGCGTCTATCCATCCGATGTATGTAATCTGCCTGCAATCAAGATACGATTCAAGCTTTTCTTTAAGATTTGCTTCAACCGAGCCGAACACCAATAGCTTTATTTCTGCAATACCGAGGCTTTTAACTGCCTGCATAAGTTCAAGTGTCTGACGCTTGGCACTGTCTATCTTTCCACCGGTTACTATGAGAAAATCAGTTTGTGAAATGCCGTATTTATCTTCAAGAAATCTGCGGAACCCTTCTCTGTCAACCGCTGCGACCTTTTCATCATCAGCTCCAAGAAAAAGCAACTCCGTCTTTTCCTTCGGTATCTTGTATATGTCAACCAGAAAGTCTACTCTTGCAGGTAAAACACCGTAAAATCGTCTGATATAAGGTTCGATTTTCTTAGCCTTTCTTCGCCATATAATCTTGTGAAGAACATTCTTTGCAAGTCGGTTGGTACCGCTGTTGGAAAAATCGGAATGACTGTCTGCATATGCGATAACATTTTCATGCCTTTTGAGATACCTCGCAACAACGCTGACATCACAGAAAGACACATTATGAATGAATATAACATCAGGCTTTTCAGCCTCGAGAGAATCATAAAGTCCGATATATCGCTTGAACTTGTATTCAAACGGCAAGTTCCCCTTTATCGGAAGCCTTAGCACCTTAACGCCGTCATCGTTCACATAATTGGTCTTATCAAATCGTTCAAGCACTCCGTCACTTCCCCATATCCACTGTGATGTGATTATCGTGACATCGTGTCCCATTTTTTTGTGATATTTAGTTAAGAGATTATCCTGATAGCTCCAGCCGTCTGTTACAGGACCACACATCATAACGTGTACTATTTTCATTTTTACCTCTGATTCTACGCTTTCAAATCCTGCTGTGGTTCCATTTCTACGCCATTTTTCTCGCACTCATACAGCTTTGCATCAACAAGAAATCTGTACCAGTACGCTTGCAGAAAGTGAAAAATTTTTCCCTCTTTACCATCAAGGAATCCAAGACGTATGTAATATCTGTATATATAATATAAATGTGCTCTGAAAAATCCGGGCAGTCGATAATAGCCACCATTTTTAACCCTGCGTTTCCGCTCTGCCTGTTTTGTGGACTCTCCACCCGATTCAAGCGAATCGCACATAACGTTTTTCAATGTCATCTGGTGGTCAAGCACCTCTCGGTTGCTGTACCAGTTATGCTTCGCTGTCCACCATTCAAGACTCTTCTGATTGTTGTCCTGCAAATCGTTGTCAAACGTCACTGTTGTACCCTCTGAAAGTATCATATGCTCGTCCATGAGTTTCATTTCGCATAAAGCCTTTCCGGTACGGAAAATTCTCAGAAGCAGTTCAGGATAACGTCCGCCATGCTTTATCCAGCGTCCCATAAAAATAAGTCTGCGACGGAGTATAATGCCATTCACAGGCGATTTCAGCTTATCAAGTTTTTCTTCGATTTCATAAGCCAGCTCCTCAGTCAGCTCCTCGTCTGCGTCCATTCGCATTGACCATTCTGTCGTAATATCAGTATTTTCAAGCCCCCAGTTGAGCTGATTTGCATACGACACCCATTTATTCTGATAAAAATCAAGCCTCGAACCATGCTCCCTAAGCTCTGTATCAAGCTGTCTGCACAGTGTTTCAGTACCGTCTGTGCTGTAGCTGTCAACGATAACAAAACGCTTAGCTATACCTCTGAAAGACTCAATGCACTTTCTAAGGTTTTTCTCTTCGTTCTTTGTAAGAATTACTACCGTTAAATCAACCATTTATATATCCTCAAATCAAAAAAAATATACTTTTAAAGCTTTGTTTTTCAAACCTATTATCAAGTGTAATAAATAAGCCAGAATAAATGTCAAACCTATAAACAAAACTACAGATATGATACTCGGCTTTACCAATTTCAGTGTAAATGCATGAACTAAATACAGCTCATAAGAAATAAGTCCCAGCCAGATGACTGAGTGATTTCTGAATAATATCGGGAATTTCAGTCCAACAAGCAAAACCGCCAATGCCAGAGGAACGACTGTCAATAAGCTCAATACATTAGTCAAGATATACGGCAATTCCCGAACAAAGCCTATTTGTGTAATACTCGTGAACAGCAGTCCTGTAACAGCAAACAGAGCAATAGGCAAAAATCCATTTGCCTTTTCTTCTATTTTTACTCTTTGTTGCGCAATAAACATTCCCATTGGAAAAGCAAACATCTGTCTTGCTCTGAGTGATGGCATCGACGGATTTGCAAAGAATACGCTGTCAAGTACAAACCATAAGCCAAACAGTATAAACATTATTGCCAACTGGTTTTTGCTTGAGGACTTTCCGAATATCTTTTTTACAAGGAAAAACAGCAAATAACAAATCACAATATATTGCATATACCAACCATAAGCTGTTGAAGACTTGATAAAGAAAAAGTCAAGCAGGTACTTTTTTAGTGTGAATTTATTTACTATAATCAAACCAATAAGCTCAACAACCCAGAAAGGAACAGCAACATTTAAAAAACGCTTTTTCCAAAAATCGCATAGCCCGTTCTTTTTATAAGACATCTCCAGACCGTAGCCTGAACATATTAAAAACAGACTTACACCAATCCCAGCAAGAAATTGAACTCCGTTTATGCCGAGTGTATGGGAAGCATGAGCCCAGATAACTGATATTATCGCAATGCCCTTAATAGCTGTTGTAAAATCCCTGTCCATAAAAGATATATTATTCTGTTTGTGCTTATAAAAGCCTGCTGAATATATCAGAAAAAGAATACAAGAGAAAAGGATAAAATATTTCATTGTTTACCTCAATTCACATTACTAAATGTCTTGATCGGCTACTGCCAGCTTTTTTATCACTCTCGCAGGATTTCCTGCAATAACGCAGTTTTCCTCAAACTCTCCACACACAACAGCACCCGCTCCGACAACACAACCGTCACCCAGCACTGTCCCTTTGAGTATAAGACTGTTGCACCCGATAAAGCAATTCTTGCCGATAACAACAGGCTTTGTGCCGATCTTGTCCTTTTCATCATTGTTTCTTGCTTCAATCTCAATCGGATGAAAATCGTTGTCAAGGATCTTGCAGTTACCACCGATAAGCGTATTGTCACCTATAGTAATCGACTTTCTCGCATAGATCGTTGCTCCAGATATGCCAACGTTATTCCCAATTCTGATACTCGCATCAGCAGTTCTTGTGACAATTATCGTCCTTGAATAGATTCCGACAAGATTGGACAGAAAACTGCTTTTCACCGTAACATTGTCGCCGATTTCAAGAGTCGCACCACGTTTGTTGAATATTACAGGCACTCCTTTAAGCGTAAGCTTTTTCCCGTATCTGACTTTTACAGCCTTCAAAAAAAGTTTAAACCAATTACTATTCATAGCTTTCCTCAGCAATTCAAAATCTCGTCAATATATTTTTGAATACTTATATCACGGGTCAGATTTTTTACAAGATATTCACGTCCGCATCTGCCCATTTCAAGCATCCTTTCACTCTCTGCATTGTCAACAAACCACCTGATGTTCTCAAGAACCGAGTCATAATCACAAGGCTCACAACAGAGTCCGCAGCCTGTATGCTCGATTAACATTCTCGCCTCAGAGCCTTGCTCCAGCACTCCCAGCACAGGCTTTCCGACTGCCATAACTCCATAGCACTTGCTCGGAACACTTACTCCTTTTATGCCCTTTGCGTTGACTACCCAATGCACATCACCTGCATTAAGACTGTAAACCAAGTCTTTTTTGTCCTGATATGGTATGAAAACAACGCTTTCAAGATTGTTTTTCTGCTTGTATTTTTTCAGCTCCTCAAGCATACTTCCCTCTCCCACAAAGGCAAAAGCAACCTCTCTGCCGTCCTTAGTGCAATTATTCTGCTCACTGAACTTCCTTATAACGCTCATAAGATTTTCAAGGTCATAATAAAGACCTATGTTACCCGAATACATGATAACAAACTTGTCTTCAAGACCGTATCGCTTTTTGAATTCCACTACCCTGCTGTCATCACGGGCAAGCGGACAGGTTTCACCCTCGTTTATCCAGTTGTTTATACAGGCATATTCAGGCATTTTTTGACCGTCAAAACGCTTTTCCAATGTTTTTACCATATCCCTGCCGACAACTATAACCTTATCAGCCTTTTTACACGAATACTTGTCAAGTCGCATCAAAAAACTGAGCAGAAGCTTGTTTTTACTGTAATTAACCGCCATAGTCTGCTCAGGGTTGAAATCCTGAATGTTGTAAATAAACTTTGCCTTTTTTCTTTTTTTACCCCACACACCAAGAAGTCCTCCCAGAACAGGTGGCTGTGAGATGGCGTAAACATAATCTGCTCTGCCAACTTTTTTTGTAACAAGAATTGCGTTGAAAAAGTAAGACAGAATGTTTTTTATACGGCTCTTTTTGTTGTCCTTTTTAAACTCGGGTACTCTTATCCTTACTACCTTTACACCATTTACATTCTCATTATAGTATTTTCTTGTCTTGTATTTATCAGCAACTTTTCCCGTGTATGACGGCACTACGCATATAACCGTAACATCAAAAACATCGCTCATGCCCTCAGCAAGCTCGGTGAGTATCTGCCCTGTTGACGCAACATCGGGATAGTAATAATGAGCATAAATCAGTATTTTCTTTTTGTGCTTAAAACTCATAAAATCAATCTTTCTTTTCTAAAATTCCATACTTAAAAAACATCATAAGCCTTGATTCAGCTTTTGCGATACTCTTTTTTGAGCTTTTGTGCTCGCCGTTCTTAATTATCCTGAACCACCTGTTCACCCATGCAACAGGTAATAAAAAAGGCTTTTGATTTATATATGAGTACCGCTTTTTCATAATGCAGTAGTTCGGAAAAACCATTCTCAGTCTGTTTAAAAGCCTGCTGTCCGAGCGTTTTTGTGTCGCAGAGAGCATATAGGTATTTATAAAGGAGCGTTCCTCCTCACTTCCACCGTGTATGCCACTTGACATTATATCTTCAACAAGTTCATCAACGTCAATATGCTCCGTTTCAAGCAATCTTTCATCCAGAAAAAGATACTGATGACCAATGTTGACAAGTGCTTCAAAAAAACGTCTTAACTTATTCTTTTCAAGTACATCAAAAAACAGATTCCAGTCAATTTTATCGCTGTAGACATTTATAAACTGAAATAAATCACAAAGCTGTCTTATTCCGACTCCCGATACAATCAAATGCTGATATATGTGAAACACAATGTAGAGGCAATTCTCAGTATAGCTGAGAGTCCTTAACTCTGTGCCGTCAATTATCTTTATCTCAGGATTGCTGTATGATTCAAAATCATGCTCAAGTGGTAAAAAATCTTCTATAAATTTTGTGTGAAGCTCAATGATAAGCCGTGTTTCATCGTCCGAAAAGACAAGCTCATCAACCTCACCATAATCAAATCCCATACCGCAGTCTTCAATTATCTGCCTTGCCCTCACAGCTTGTTCAGGCGGTACAAAAATATCCTCATCACAGCTTGAACGACAATCTCCCATAGGATAAATGTCCCTCAATATTATGCCCTTCAGTACAATAGCGTTGATACCGTTTCGGATAAGCTTATCATAAACCTCAAGAAACTTTTCCTGCCTTGAAACCTGTGATGATATGCTGGAAAATGACGACTGCCGACAAAATTCCCCCAGTTGTGGTGGCAAAGAGTCCGCATCATGTATTCTGTTAAATATAAGAGGTATAAGGTTGTGTTCACCTGCAAGCTTAAATATCCCCTCAAAATCAAAACAAGGAGATAAGTCTATGCTGTTTTTATTGCAAAAACATGATTTCAATACTGATAAAAAATCACATTGCAACTTTGTCAGCATATTTATCTCCCCTTTTTATCAACCATATAAAACGTGTTTTTCCTTATCGTTAACATCAATGTCAGTTCCGAACTGAACTTCAATTATCCTTAGCTCCGTGTCGGCAATGATAGTGTGCCTGCACCCTGCTTTAAGAGAAATTACATCACCTGCATGGACTGTATTTTCCTTGCCGTCGATAATAGTCCTACCCGTTCCCGACACAACATTCCACACCTCATCACGCAGATTGTGACTGTGGTAATGCAGAGAATGTCCCGGTAAAAGCTCTACCCTTATAGTCATACTGTTTTCCTGGACATCAAGTACCGTAAAGGTTCCCCATGACTTTTCAGCATACATCACCTGCTGATTAAAAGCATTCACATAAGGCTTCATATAGCTTGAATGTTCCTTATCAGAAACAAGTATACCATCACTGCTGGCAGCAATTATCATATCCTTGCAACCCATGCAAAGCACAGGTATATTAAGGTAGTTCACAACGTTTGTATTAAGACAGGCATCGTCCAGAACTGCCTTGCCGATAACTTTATCATACATTTCCTCAGCAAACGTGTTCCATGAACCAATGTCCTTCCACTCTCCTGAAAAACGCATTACTTTTAATGCATCTTCCTTTTCGACTACTTCATAGTCAAAAGATATATTTTTTAATTCATCATATTTCTCAAAAATTGTATCATAATCAATACTACCAATATTTTTTCTTGCTATATCAAGTATATATCCGAGCCTGAAAGCAAATATACCGCCGTTCCACAAAGCACCCTGACTTATATACTTTTCAGCGTCAAGCTTATCAGGTTTTTCGATGAAATATGAAACATCAGCTTTCTCTGCTTTTGTTGCAGGCATTATGTAGCCATACTTTTCTGATGGATATGTCGGCTCTATACCCATAAGGCTGATATTATGTTTTCCGTTCACCGTCATGTCATAAAGCTTAAGAAATGATCTGAAATAATCGGTGCTGACATAAGGGTCAACGGGACAAACGATAACTGCCTCATCCTCACTTACGTTCTTTTTGCTTTTAAGATACGCTGATGCAAGAATTATTGCAGGAAAAGTATCACGTCTTGACGGTTCAACACATACCGAAACACTGTCGCCCAACTGATTGTTGATAACACTTACCTGCTTTTTGCTTGTAGCGATAGTAATATTGGCATCAGGATCCACCTCTTTTATCTGTCGATAGACCCTCTGCACCATTGATTCACATTCGCCCTCAGGATTCTTGAAGATTTTTATAAATTGTTTTGAACGTATTTCATTTGAAAGTGGCCACAGACGTTTCCCGCTTCCACCTGACAAAAGTATAATATTCATATATCACCTTTCTGCTCTTATAGGATGACTCAGAAAATCTTCATAGGCAAGTTTTATTCCCTCAGACAGTTCTGTTTTATATTTCCAGCCAAGTGATTCAAGCTTGCTGACATCAAGCAATTTCCTCGGAGTACCGTTAGGCTTACTTGTATCCCACAGTATCTCGCCCTTGTAGCCCACAACATCGGCAACAAGCTCAGTAAGCTCTCTGATAGTAAGCTCTTTGCCTGTACCCAGATTCACCGTTTCGTTACCACTATAGGTATTCATAAGATAAACACAGGCATCTGCAAGGTCATCGACATACAAAAATTCACGCAATGGAGTCCCGTCACCCCAACAGGTAACGCTCTTTATACCTGACTCCTTTGCTTCGTGAAAGCGTCTTATCAATGCAGGAAGCACATGGCTGTGTGTCGGATGATAGTTATCATTCGGACCGTATAGATTTGTCGGCATAACCGATATATAGTCAGTACCGTACTGTCTGTTGAGATACTCGCAATATTTGAGTCCGCTTATCTTGGCCAGTGCATACGCTTCGTTAGTCTTTTCAAGCTCACTTGTCAAAAGACAGTTTTCCTTCATCGGCTGAGGCGCCATTCTTGGATATATACAGCTTGAGCCTAAAAACAGCAGTTTCTTACAGCCGTTTTTCCATGCCGAGTGGATAACGTTCATCTCAAGTATCATGTTCTCATACATAAAATCAGCCAAAGCCTCGCTGTTGGCAATGATACCACCGACTTTGGCTGCTGCAAGAAAAACATACTCCGGTTTTTCAAGCTCAAAAAATCTTTCCACCTGATCCTGTCTTATAAGATCAAGCTCAGTATGAGTTTTTGTTACTATATTAAAATATCCCTGCATCTCCAATGCACGAACTATCGCAGAACCGACCATTCCCTTATGTCCTGCGACATATATCTTTGAATCCTTATTCATCAAATTCTCCTATAAACCAGCCTTTTCAATGGCAATCTTTTTCATATCGCTCTCGACCATCAGCTTAACGAGTTGTTCAAACGAGGTGTTTTCAGGGTTCCAGCCAAGCTTTGTAACAGCCTTTGTAGGATCACCAAGCAGATTGACAACATCTGTAGGTCGATAGAACTCAGGTGAAACTTCAATTATGACCTTACCTGTTTTCTTATCAACTCCGACCTCATTAATGCCTTCACCACGGAACTCCAGCTCTATTCCTGCATACCTGAACGCAAGTTGTGCAAACTCTCTGACACTATGCTGTTTACCTGTTGCGATAACAAAATCATCAGGCTCATCCTGCTGGAGCATAAGCCACATACACTCAACATAGTCCTTTGCATATCCCCAGTCACGAAGCGATGAGAGATTTCCGAGCAACAGCTTGTCCTGAAGCCCGTTCGCTATACGAGCGGCTGCAAGTGTTATTTTTCGTGTGACAAATGTTTCGCCTCTGCGTTCAGACTCGTGGTTGAAAAGTATACCCGAACAGCAGAACATATTATACGCTTCACGGTACTCCTTCACTATCCAGAAGCCATATTGCTTTGCGACTGCATACGGACTGTATGGGTGAAAAGGAGTCTGTTCGTTTTGGGGAATTTCTTCTACCTTGCCGTAAAGCTCAGACGTTGATGCCTGATATACTTTACACTTATCGACAAGCCCGCATATTCTTACTGCCTCAAGCACTCTGAGGACTCCTGTGGCTACGACATCAGCCGTATACTCAGGCACATCAAAGCTCACCTGAACATGACTCTGGGCTGCAAGATTATATATCTCATCAGGTCGCACCGTACCGATTACAGACACAAGACTAAGCGAATCTGAAAGATCACCATAATGCAATTTGAAATTCTCATTGTTCTCAAGATGATCTATCCTGCTTCTGTAGTCGCTTGATGAACGACGTACTATTCCGTGTACCTCGTATCCTTTTTCGAGCAGAAGCTCAGCAAGATATGAACCATCCTGTCCTGTCACTCCTGTTATCAAGGCTTTTTTCAATTAGACTTACCCCTTTTCAATCTGTTTTTTAAAATAACAACATTCCTCCATTTTACACTATTTTAAATATACCTCATTTCGACAAAAAAGTCAAGTACAATTCATTAATCTTTTCGCTCGAAAATATATAAAATCCTCTATTCTCTCTTGACAAATAACTTAATCTGCTGTATAATATTTATTGTTGTTTTGCTGCTATGGCTCAGTAGGCAGAGCACGTCCTTGGTAAGGACGAGGTCACCGGTTCGATCCCGGTTAGCAGCTCCACTTAAAACGCCCCTAAAACTGCGTAAATGCGTTGTTTTATGGGCGTTTTTAATTTTGCTTGAAAATGTTTTTATACCTCTAAAACGCCGTAAACATCTAACTGTTGTGGACAATTTTGTG
>JAUNJM010000018.1:0-10705 GCA_030533265.1 Ruminococcus sp.
ATAATGGTACATTGGACCTGCATTTGACGGCACGTCAGAGCCTTGTAGTTAAACTTCTTGAAGACTGTGAATGTGCATCTGTCGAAGAAGTCTGCTACATGACTAATTGCACTAATGCTATCATTAAAAGGCTTGTCAAAAATGAGATTCTTACTGAATTTTCTAAGGAAATAATGCGTAACGCTATTGGTGAGGTTCGTGAAAAGTACAATGTATCTGAGATACAGCTCAATGACGAGCAGAACAAAGCATTTGACGGTATTGCGAAGCTTGTTGATGCTGATAAGCCGTCTGGAGCATTGCTTTATGGTGTTACGGGAAGCGGAAAAACAGCAGTATTTTTTCACGTTATCGACCATGTGATAAAACAGAATAAAACTGCACTTGTGCTTGTGCCTGAAATATCACTTACACCACAAATGGTAAACAGATTCAAAGAATATTTTGGTGAAAGCATTGCAGTTCTCCATTCGTCACTGTCATTGGGGCAGAGAATGGACGAGTTCAAGCGAATCAGGAACGGTGACGCTAAAATAGTTATCGGTACTCGTAGTGCTGTGTTTGCACCACTTTCAAACCTCGGTGTGATAATCATGGACGAGGAGGGTGAGCATACCTACAAATCAGATAATTCTCCGAGATACCATGCAAGGGATATAGCTATTCAGCGTTGTGGATATAATAATGCTGTCCTGCTTATGGCATCAGCAACACCTTCGCTTGAAACATTCTTTTATGCAAAGAATGGCAGATTTCAACTATTTGAACTAAAAGAGCGTTTTGCAAATGCAAAACTTCCACAGGTTGATATTATTGATATGCAAAAAGAAGCTGAATCCGGTAATAACAATCTTTTCAGCCGTCAACTTGCAGATAAGATAAGAGAAACTATTGATCGTAAGGAGCAGGTGATTTTACTTCTGAACAGACGTGGCTTTAATACATACGTTTCGTGTCTTGAATGTAAACAGCCTGTATCTTGTCCGAATTGTAATATTCCGTTGACCTATCATAAGAAAAACGACAAGCTTATGTGCCATTATTGTGGTTATACGATGGATAATACAGAAAAATGTCCTGAGTGTGGCTCTGACCATCTGCATAACAGTGGTGTCGGTACACAGCGAGTTGAAACGGAGATTGAAAATCTATTTCCTGATGCAAAAATTCTGCGAATGGATGCTGATACAACTTTTTCAAAGTATTCATATGAAGAAAATTTCAAAGCCTTTGAAAACGGTGAGTATGACATAATGCTCGGTACACAGATGATAGCAAAAGGGCTTAATTTTCCGAATGTAACACTTGTAGGTGTAATCTCAGTTGATAAAGCCTTGTTTACAGGTGATTTTCGTAGCTATGAGCGTACATTTTCACTGATGACACAAGTTACAGGCAGATGTGGACGTGGAGATAAACCCGGATATGCATATATCCAGACTTTTGTACCTGAACATTATGTTATAAACCTTGCAGCCCAGCAGAATTATGATGAGTTTTATAACCAGGAGATTGCTTTGCGACACGCATTGACATATCCACCTTATTGTGATATATGCGTAATATCGTTTTCAAGTCAACTTGAAAGTAAGGCAATCATGGCATCCGACTGGTTTGTGCAGGCTATGAAAAAGTATATAAAAGACAATGATATTAAAATTCCTCTGAGAGCATTAGGACCTGTTCCATGCACTCTTGAAAGGATTAATAATAAATACAGATACAGATTGATATTAAAATCCAAGAACACAAGTCATTTCAGAGCAATGATAAGAGATTTGCTTCTTGAATTTTACAGGAACAAGGATTTTGGACTTGTGAGAATTTCAGCCGATATTAATGGTGACATCGGCTTGTAGAAAGGTGAAACTTATGGCAATAAGAAATATTCTCGTTAAAGGTGATCAGGCATTGAGAAAAGTTTGTAAGCCTGTTGAAAAATTTGATGAAAAGCTTTGGACATTGCTTGACGACATGGCAGAAACGCTTGAAAAAGCAAATGGTGTCGGACTCGCAGCACCACAGGTAGGTATTTTAAGGAGAGCTGTAATAATTGATGCAGGAGAGGGACTTTTTGAGCTTATAAATCCTGAAATTCTTGAAGAATCTGACGAAAAACAGCGTGTTTTAGAAGGTTGTCTTTCATGTCCTAACGAGTGGGGATATACAACAAGGCCTAAAAAGGTGAAGTTTAAAGCACAGGACAGAAACGGTAACTGGTACGAAAAAGAAGTAGTTGACCTGTTTGCACAGGCTGTTTGTCACGAGTTGGCACATCTTGAAGGTCAGTTGTTTGTTGACGTGGTTGAAGAATTTGTCGAGGTTGAAGATTAATCACATAAGAAAGGATATCTTATGAATATAATTTTTATGGGAACTCCTGATTTTGCAGTTCCTGCATTGAAAGCGTTATACACCAGACACAATATAATGGCAGTATTCACTCAGCCTGACAAGCCAAAAGGCAGAGGCTATAAGCTTACTCCACCACCAGTAAAGGTTTTGGCTCTTGAACATAATACAGCTGTTTATCAGCCACAGAGCTTGAAAAACAATGGTGAGGAATATATTAGAATAATAGAAGATCTGAAACCGGATTGTATAGTTGTAGCAGCGTATGGAAAGATACTACCGAAGTCTGTACTTGATATACCAAAATATGGCTGTGTCAATATTCATGGATCACTCCTTCCAAAATATCGCGGTGCAGGGCCTATCCAGTGGGCAGTACTTAACGATGAGAAAGAAACAGGCATCACTACAATGCTAATGGGCGAGGGACTGGACACAGGTGATATGCTTCAAAAAAGAGCAGTCGAGATTGGTGAAAACGAAACAGCTTCAGAGCTTTTTGACCGACTTGCACAGCTTGGCTCAGAGCTTATACTGGAAACTCTTGATGAACTTGAAAAAGGAAATCTTGCACCTGAAAAACAGGATGAAAGCCTTGCAAGCTATGCACCGATGCTTTCAAAGGATATGTGCATGATTGATTTTTCACAGTCTGTCAGAAATGTGCACAAAAAAATCTGCGGACTTTCCGATTGGCCGTGTGCAGTAACTTCACTTGATGGCAAAAGGTTAAAGGTCTATAAGTCTGAAATTGTGTCAAATGAAAAGACAGACAGAGTTTGTGGAGAGATAGTAGACGAAAAAGATTTCTCTGTTGCTTGTGCTGACGGAGTTATAAGATTCCTTGAAATACAGGCTGAGGGATCTAAACGAATGAAAACAGCAGATTATCTCAGAGGAAAGCCTGTCGTAAAAGGAACAATTCTCGGATAATATGTCAAGCTGAGTGGCTTTATACGTTTAAACTGATGAGAATTGTGTAAAGCTAAATACTTTTACAGAGGTGTTTTGTATAAATGGCTAATGCCCGTAAAACAGTTTTGAAGTTACTTACAAAACTTGATAAGAACTCGTCTTATTCAAATATACTTCTTGACGATGCACTTGCAAAATCTGATCTTAGTGTTCAGGATAAAAAATTTGCATCAGCACTTTTTTATGGTGTACTTGAACGTAGAATTACGCTTGACGCTGTGATAAAAAAATATTCTGATCGTCCTGCTGACAGACTGAATGTTGAGATAAGAAACCTGCTTAGAATGGGCATTTATCAGCTTTGTTTCATGGATTCTGTTCCTGATTCAGCATCAGTTAATGAGTCAGTAAAGCTTGCAAAAAGTAATCGTAATCCTGCTATCAGTGGATTTGTAAATGGTCTGCTTCGCAGTTTTATAAGAGATGAAAAGTGTTTACCAAACGGAAAAAATAAGATAGAAAATCTGTCAATTCAATATTCCTGTCCTGAGTGGCTGGTTGATAAATGGCTGAACGAGTATGGTGAAGATGTTACACTTTCAATGCTCAGCACTTCAATCGGACAACCACCTACAACGATCAGGGTTAATAATACCAAGTGTAAATGTGAAGAACTTTACAATGGTTTAATTGCTTCTGGCATAGGCTGTGAAGTTAATCATACTACTGATAACGCATTGAATATTTTTTCAAGTGGAGCTGTTGAGAAGCTGGAACAGTATAAAAATGGTATGTTTCATGTTCAGGATATTTCAAGTCAGTTGTGCTGTAGAGTAGTTGACCCGATTGAGGGAGATACGGTACTTGATATATGCTCAGCTCCGGGAGGAAAGACTTTTACACTTGCTGAAATAATGAATAATAAAGGTGAAGTTTTAGCTTTTGACCTGCACGAAAACCGTGTAAGGCTTATCAAAAAAGGAGCTGAAAGACTTGGACTTTCTATTGTTTCATCTGAAGTCAACAATGGCAAAGTATTTAATGAAAAATTGCCGCTTGCTGATAAGGTGCTCTGTGATGTGCCATGTTCAGGACTCGGTGTTATAAGGAGAAAACCTGAGATCAAGTATAAAAATCCCGAAGATTTTGAAAATCTTCCTGAAATACAATATAATATTTTGTCAACATCATCTAAGTATGTAAAAACCGGTGGAATAATTGTCTATTCAACCTGTTCGCTTTCGAGAGCAGAGAATGATGATGTTGTAAATAGGTTTTTGCAGGATAATCCCGATTTTGAGCCTGTACAGCTTGATGAACAGATTTTCGGTAAGGACTGTGACTTTAAAATCTCAATAACTCCTGATAAATTCAATTCAGATGGATTTTTCATAGCAAAGATGATCAGAACGAGGTGAAACCTTGATAAATAAAGACAACAACTCAAAAATTGATATATTATCACTTACGTTGGACGAGCTTACTGACGTTGTTTCAGAGCTTGGGGAGAAGGCATTTCGTGCAAAGCAGATTTTTCAGTGGCTTCATCAGAAAAGGGTAAGAACTTTTGATGAAATGACTAATATTTCTGCACAATTCAGAGCTAAGTTGCAGGATTATTTTTGTATAAAATCACTATTTGTATGTAAAAGGCTTGAATCTGACAATGATAATACTGTAAAATATCTATATGAGCTTGAAGACGGTAATCATATTGAGTCTGTTCTCATGGAATATAACCACGGAAATACGCTTTGCGTGTCAACTCAGGTAGGCTGTAAAATGGGTTGCAGGTTTTGTGCTTCGACCATTGCAGGCTTCAAAAGAGACCTGCTTGCGTCTGAGATACTTTTGCAGATCTATGAAGCTGAACGTGATAGTGGCAGACATATTTCAGGGGTTGTCCTTATGGGGATTGGTGAGCCACTTGATAATTATGACAACGTGATAAATTTTCTGACTTTGCTGTCTTGTCCTGAGGGTGCGAACATATCATTGCGACACGTTTCGCTTTCGACTTGTGGTCTGGTACCGAAAATATATGAGCTGGCAAAACTGAAATTGGGGCTGACGCTTTCAATTTCACTTCATGCTCCCGATAATAAAGCACGAAGTGAAATAATGCCGGTCAACGACAGATATGATATAAATGAACTTATGAAAGCTTGTCATAGTTATTTCGAAACAACAGGCAGACGTATTTCATTCGAGTATGCACTTATTGACGATCATAATGATTCGTTTGAGGATGCTCAAAAGCTTGCAAAACTGCTTAAAAATTTCATTTGTCATGTAAATATAATACCTGTGAATAAAATAAAGGAACGCAATTTCAAATCGGATAGAAAGTCTGCATACAGGTTTCAGAAATATCTTGATGAGTTGGGAGTCAACGCTACAGTAAGACGTACTCTCGGTGCAGATATTGATGCTGCGTGTGGACAGCTAAGACGAGAATATGAAATATAATTTTGAATATAAAAGGAGGTGGACTGCATGTATCTGGCATATAAAACTGATATAGGAATGGTCAGAAATGAAAATCAGGACTCAGTAAGAGCAGATTTCATTGATGAGAATATTTCAGTAATGATAGTTTGTGACGGAATGGGCGGAGCAAAATCAGGTGAAGTCGCAAGTGATATAGCGGTAACAACCATTTTTAACAGAATAATGTCAGGCTTCAGAGCTGATGCGGATTCTAACAGCATAAGAAATCTGATGCTTTCAGCAGTCCATGCTGCCAATACAATAGTATATGAAAAGAGCAAAGAAGATATTGACAAGAACGGTATGGGTACAACCTGTGTAGCTGTTCTTGTGAAGGATAAGCATTGTTATATTGTCAATGTCGGCGATAGTAGAGCATACTTGCTTGACGATAGTGGTATAAACCAGATAACAACGGATCATACCTATGTACAAGCTTTGTATGAGCAAGGTGTTATAACAGAAGAAGAGAAGAAGACGCATAGTATGAAAAACGTTATCACAAGAGCCCTTGGTGTTGAAGATGACGTTGAAGTGGACTATTTCGAAATAGAGCCGACAGGTAATTTTACTATATTGCTTTGTTCAGACGGTCTGTCTAACTATTGCAGTGATGAAATGCTTTATGAGTATGTATTTGGAAAGAATATTCATGAAGCAACACAAAAGCTTGTTGACTATGCAAACGAGCAGGGTGGTTCAGATAATATTACAGTTGCACTTGTTGCAAATTGAAAATTTATTAGGAGTTGAAATAAATGGATTCTAATATCGGCAGAAAACTTGACGGTCGTTATGAAATAACAGAGCTGATCGGTGTTGGCGGAATGGCTGACGTGTATAAAGCAACTGACATTATGGAAAACCGTACTGTTGCAGTAAAGATTCTTAAAGACGAATTTTCAAAAAGTGAGGAGTTTCTGAGAAGATTTCGCAACGAAAGTAAGGCTATTGCATTACTTTCACATCCGAATATTGTTAAGATATATGATGTAGGTTTTACAGATGAGATACAGTTTATCGTAATGGAGTATATTGACGGTATCACGCTTAAAGAGTTTATAGACCAGCAGGGAGTTCTCCGTTGGAAGGACGCATTGCACTTTATCACACAGATTTTAAGAGCGCTCCAGCACGCACATGACAAGGGTATTGTTCACAGAGATATAAAGCCACAGAATATCATGCTTTTCTCAGACGGTACAATTAAGGTCATGGATTTTGGTATCGCAAGGTTTGCAAGAATTGATGGTAAAACTCTTTCTGATAAGACGATCGGTTCAGTACACTATATTTCACCGGAACAGGCGAGAGGTGATATGACCGATGAACGCAGTGACATTTATTCAGTTGGCATAATGCTCTATGAGATGCTTACAGGAAGAAAACCATTTGACGGTGAGAATCCTGTTTCCATTGCATTAAAGCATATGGAAGAAAACGCAGCGTTACCACGTGATATAATGCCATCAATTCCTGATGCACTTGAGGAAATCGTGCTTCATGCAATGGAAAAAGAGCCTGAAAGAAGATATCAGTCGGTTGCTGAAATGATAAAGGATATTGACAGATTCAAGGTAGATCAGTCAGTTGTGTTCGGGTATAAGAACATGGTTGCCGATAAGCCAAAAGATATGAGAGTTATCAATAATCTTGTTGATGATTATGATGACTACGTTGATGAGGATGATGATGACGATAAGCGTTCATATGTTATCCCAATACTCATGGCTGTTACAGTTGCAGTCGTAATTATTGCAGCTGTATTGATAGCATACTTTGTTATATCTAATTTCAGCTCATCAAGTACACATAAGGGTAATGTAGAGATAAAAAACTTTGTCGGACGCAATATCATTGAGGTAGAGCAGGAATATGAAGGCAGACTCCAGTTTGAGAAAGCAGAGGAGTATAACGATGAATATGAAGAAGGTATTATCTTTGAGCAGGGGCAGACAGCAGGAACTCTTGTCCGTGAAGGTTATACTCTTTCACTCAAAGTAAGCCGTGGTAAGCGAATGATACCGGTGCCTGACGTTAAAAACAAGCAGTCAGAGATTGCCGAAAGTGAACTTATAAGCGCAGGCTTTACACCTGTAATGAGAGAAACATATGATAATGATATTGCTAAAGGTCTTGTAATCAGAACAGAGCCTGGTGCAGGGCAGGAAGCAACATCAAATTCAGAGGTGCTTGTTATCGTAAGTAAAGGACCATTCGAGTCTGATGTTAAAGTACCAAATGTTATCGGACTTACAAAAGCAAAGGCTATTGCTAAACTGACAGAAAACAAGCTTGCATATCAGGTTGAGGAGATCGCTCACGAGGGTGATAAAGGTAAGGTCGTAGAGCAGTCAGTAGCAGGTGACCAGTTTGTTTCAAAGGACACAGTTATAACTATATTTGTTTCAACAGGTGAAGCTCAGACTCAGACAATGACTATCAGTATGCCGATGCCTAATAACATCTGGGGTTCGTATGTTATAGAAGTGTTCCGTGACGGCAACGTAATTCAAACGCAGTCAATTGCTGATGGTGCACAGGTGGCAGGTTCTAATATAAATATTACCGTTACGGGTAAAAAGTCTGAAACATTGAGTGTTAAGGTGACAAATACGCAGACATATCAGTCAGTAAACAACTATGCTCGTTACACAGTTGATTACGAGAATCTGACATATAATCTGGACGGAGAGCTTAAATCTGCTGATTTGCAGGGAATTTCATCTCCTGAGCCGACTCAGACAACAACTCAGGCACCGGAGTCGTTACCTGAACCTGAGGTAACTGAAAATACAGAAGTAAACGTAACACCTATAGAACAGGTACAGTAATCTATGAACGGAATAATTATTAAAGCAATCGGGGGCATCTACACGGTAGAAGCTCCCGATGGTGTATATGAATGTAAAGCAAGAGGAGTTTTCAGAAAAAAGAGAATTACACCACTCTGTGGTGACAACGTCGAGATTTTAGTTGATGAGAATACTCCTGTAATCGAGAAAATTTTATCGAGAAAATCTGAAATTATCAGACCGCCACTTGCAAATCTTGATGTTCTTGTGTTTGTAAGCTCAACCTGTGAGCCACAGCCTAATCTTCTTTTGCTCGATAAGTTTATTGCAGTCGCAGTTCACAAGAACATAGAGCCTTTAATAGTGTTTACCAAAATTGACAAGACAGATTATAAGCAGTATTCAGATATTTACGAAAAGTGTGGAATGCAGGTTTTCGGTATCGACAATACAACAGGTGTCGGGGCAGAACAGCTTAAAAATGCCTTGAAAAACAAGATTTCAGCATTTACAGGTAACACGGGTGTCGGGAAGTCATCACTTTTAAATAATATTTTCCCTGAGCTTGATCTTGCAACTAATGAAATTAGTCAGAAGCTTGGTCGTGGCAAGCATACAACACGTCATGTTGAGCTTTATAAGCTCAGTGAAGGTGGATACATTGCCGATACTCCGGGATTTTCCTCGTTTGACACAAACAGATATGATATAATTTTCAAGGACGAGCTTGCAGATTGTTTCACTGAGTTTGCACCATTTGTTGACAAGTGCAGATTTCAGGATTGCAGTCACACGAAAGAAAACGGCTGTGCAGTAATTGAAGCTGTGAATGAGGGTATAATACCAAAATCAAGGCACTGTAACTATGTTGCAATGTATGAAGAAGCAAGACAGTTGAAAGAATGGGAGCACAGATGATGAAAAAGTGCGTAATTTTCACAGGTGGACAGATTGATGATGATTTTTCTTTTATTGACATAGATGATATAAAGGATACATATATCATCTGTGCGGATAGTGGTTGCATTTATGCAGAAAAATTAGGGATTAAGCCTGATCTGATAATTGGTGACTATGATTCTCTGGGCTTTATTCCTGAAAACGGCATAATTTTTCCTGTTGAAAAGGACGATACTGATCTTATGCTTGCTATAAAAGAGGGGATAAGCAGTGGTTATAAATGCTTTGATATTTATGGTGCTTTTGGTGGACGACTTGACCATCTGTTAGGTAATATTCAGTCGCTTGGATACATAGTCGAGCAGGAGTGTAATGGTAAACTGATCTCACAAAATGAGCAAGTTGAAATATTGCCAAAGGGCCAATATGAGATGCTCCGAAAAAATGGCTATTCGTTATCGCTTTTCTCATATTCTGATAAAGTCACTGGTCTTACGATAGCAGGAACAATGTATACAGCAGAAAATATTGAAATGGACAGTAGTTTTCCAATTGGCATTTCAAATAAGATAACCTCAGATAAAGCATATATTTCGTTTGAATCAGGAAGACTTCTTGTAATACAGTCAAAACTTTTTTAACATACTTGGGAAATAAAAATATCATTTATATTAAGGAACGTTAACTGGCATACTCACAAGCTGATAACGTAATATCCCCCTCTTTGCGCTAAGACCAGCTCTCGATTTTTCGAGGGCTGGTTTTTTATTCTTGTGCAGAAAATCATTTTTCTACCAAAAAACAGACTATAAAAATCAATCACTCACAAATTATAATCCTGAAAGATGATATATCATTAACAAATCATAAAAAAAAGCATAATATGTAGTATTACATTTTTGGAGGTCTTACTTATGAAAATTGTAGTAGTAAAGAGTCCGAAACTACTGTCAGGTGTTTTGAGAATTATTTTCAAAATTAAAAAAGAGGAAAGCGTATGCTGATTTTTTTGCTCCCACATAAGTGGGAGATTTTTTTACGAATAAATCCTATGTACAAGCATATTATTTACTGGTGATAATATGGTAGGATTCAGAATATTCAATACACAAATTAAAATAACGTTCAGCTTTTTTGCACTTTTTGCAGTTATATTGCTATCAAATAAAACTGTTTTTTATACGCTCATAATTGCACTTGCCTGCTGTATACTGCATGAACTTGGTCATCTGACAGTAATGTATATGTGCTCG
>JAUNJM010000018.1:10715-26193 GCA_030533265.1 Ruminococcus sp.
GAGGAGATAGTATTTTATGCAGGCGGAATAAAGATAAAAAAATCGGATAGAATCTTGTCCTGTAAACAGGAAATCGCAGTCTTGTCAGCAGGAAGTGTGCTTAATATTTTACTTGGATTCATAACTTTGAGCATTGCTCATAGCTTCACAAGTTTTGCTATAGCAAATTTATTTTTAGGATTATTCAATCTTATGCCCGTGAAACATTTTGACGGTGGAAGAATTCTCTCAATAATGCTGGGTGACAGATGGCTTGCAAAAGCAGTAAGAATAGTCTTTATAATTTCGTTTTTATTTGTGATAGTTCAAATGCTGTTAAAAGGAATTTTTAATATATCACTGTTTTTGACATTTGTGTATATTATAATTTCTGAGTTTTTTACATAGAAAAACGGTTGGGATAATTCCCAACCGTTAAGATTATTTGTTATGATAATAAATTATCAGTTGCTACCGAGTATTTGTACAAAGCCTTGACAAGGTTCTGGAGATCAGTAGATGCTGAAGATTTAAGAGTAGAATAGATGTAAGAATAAGCACCATAAACAGCAGTATCCGTTATCTGAGAATTGCCCTCATAGAAAGTAATGTTATACATAGATGAGAGCTTGTCGGCAGGAACATCAGGTATCTCACCGTAATATCTGCCTGAGGAATCCTGAACAACCTTGACTTTTTCAGTAACACCATTTACCCTGTATTGCATATAAAGATTTGACTTGTTCACAGAAGTATCAATATCTGAGATATAGGTTCTGATACCTGTTCCTGAGTCAAGATAAAGTGATGAGGAACCGAGTGTAGCCTTTTTAGTACCCATAAATGGCCTTATATATGCTTCATAATCCTGAACAGTTGTGTAAGTAACATCACTCAGGTCAATAGACTGAATGTTCGGAAACTCATCGGTAGTGTTGAACATTTTTTGAGAATAGTAACCGTAAGTCTGCATTGCGTTTGCAAAAGTTTGTTTTGTCGTGTCGGACGTTATACCAAATGATTTTATGTAATCGTTTAGCAAGAATGAAGTCGATGGGGTATTTGTAACCTTTTCATCATCAGATGATTTAGTAATTAATAAGCTTACTGAATATTCTCTGTTCATATTTGATGACTTGACAGGAAGTGTAAACATATACGTAGTATTACCGTTAAATATTGCAGTTTTATTAGTATCGAGAGGAACTTTGACAGCCTGAGAATTACCTGAGCTGAACACAGCGTGAATATTGTAGTTGTCATTGATGTATCCTTCAGGAATGGTGTAGTAAACATTAGCACCTATCATTCCTGTCAGAGTAAGATTAATAGATGCAACTTCAGGAGAGCCTGATATTTCAGGAAGTTCATTTTCATCCAAAGGATAGCTCTTTAAATCAGGAAGTTCATCAAAGGTTATAACATTCTGATGCTGATATACCTTTTCCCACATACTAAGTTCAGAGTATTGGGTAGAAATAGTTGCATTACTGTTTGCACAGAAGCTACCACCCCATACACAGAACCAGCTCCAGAGAGTACCAGCTTCGAGTGCCTTGTCAACATCGAAAAGACAACCGTTTTCAGAAAGAGCAACGATTTTATTTTCATCTGAATACTCTGAAATTTCAAGGAATTTAGCAGACTGAGGTGAATATTCATGAGTACCTGCATAAATATCCTCACTCACCATGTCACAGTATTCATCACCGGGATACCAAGAAGCATTTTGACCGTTCCATACCCAGATAAGATTGTTAAGTCCGTGATAGTCGGTAAGTCTGGTGTACATAAGCTTCCAGAGCTTTTTATAAGCGTCAGCACCCTTGGCACCCCACCAGAACCAGCCACCGCTTGCTTCATGTAAAGGTCTGAAAAGAACAGGAACATCTGAATCTTGTAAACGCTTGAGTTGAACTGCAATAGCATCAATATCGGCAACAAGAAGATTATATCCGGTCTGATCCTGACCGTTCATGATTTTTGCAAGGTCTATGTTGACGTTTTTAGTATAAAATCCTTGCCACCATCTTGGATTACCACTGTCATCAGTACCGGTTCTTAGGTACATATCAGGAGCATTCCAGTGCCAATAGATCTCAATGATACCACCTTTATCGTTGAATTGCTGTGCATATTCAACCGTATTGCAGGTTGTTCCGTTTGCTACACGGCAAGGAGTGTAATCCATAAGATCCATACCGAGGATAGCAGGAGTTTTTCCTGTAGCTTTTTGAATTGCGGTAAACTCAGAGCCGTTATATCCCTTGTCGCAAGTCTGACCGGAAATAACATTTTTTCCATAGTTGTCACAGAAAAAGCTCATAAGTCGCTTAGCGGAATCAGTAGCATTCGGGTTAATGAGAGTTTTAGAAACTTTATACTTAGCTTCAATGTCGAGATCATCATCTGCAATCTTTATGTAATCGAGATAAATATATCCCCAGCTTTTTGTGATTGTAATAGTATTAGTTCCTTTGTTAAGATAAGTATGACTAAGAGTGTAATCGGAATAAACATCAATAATTGACGAGAACTCACCAATTCTTGTGCCATTTACAGACAGATAGTTTATCTTATCTGAACCGATACCCTTACTGTTAACAATTATATTGTAGTATCCCTCTATTTCAACATTAACAGTAAAAGTAAGCTTACTTCTTGAAGATGAGAATTCGCCTACAGTTTTACCACCAGATGCAGAGGAGTCATTAACAATACCAATACCTGTTCCTGAAAGAACTGCGTTTTCAGCTTCGTAAATAACATCAGCACTTTTAGATGATTGTGCTGTAACAGATTTTGCATATTTAACATAAGCTGAATGAAGATCTGACTGGGTATTCTGTGCATAGTAATGTGCATAAGAAAAAACTACATTTGGACAGGAAGTTACCATAATTGCAAAAATAATTACGAGCGAAGTCAACTTTTTTAAAAAAATGTTCATATATTAGTCTCCTTTTTATAATCTAATAAAGTATATCATATTGTTAAGACAAAGTAAATTGATTAATTTTCTAAAATTAGCTTAAGAAATTAGTCAATTTGACAAGAGCAAATATGTATGTTATGCTTTTGATGTATACTGAAAACGGAAGTGAAAGTATGAATAAAACTGAAAATTATAGAAAATGCAAGTATTTTAAACGTTGTGGAGGCTGTCAGCTTGATATGCCGTATGATAAGCAGATAGAATGGAAACAGCAGAAAGCTGAAAGAATGTTATCACGCTTTACAAAGGTCAGCCCTATAATAACTATGGATGAGCCGTACAACTACAGAAACAAGGTTCAGACCGTGTTCAAGTGTATACGAAAGAACGAACTGTTATCAGGAGTATACCAGTCATCATCGGGTAATATGGTAGCAGTTGATTGCTGTAATCTTGAAAATATTGTATCGCAAAAGGTTGTGGCTGTTGTAAAGCAGCTTATGAAGTCGTTCAAAATAATGCCTTATGATGCTGATACGGGTAAGGGAACAGTCCGTCATATTCTCATAAAAACAGGCTATTATACGAAAGAAATAATGCTGTGTATTGTTACAGCGACACCGATTCTGACATCAAAGAACCAGTTTGTCAATGCAATAATAAAAAAGTGTCCTGAAATCACAACGATAGTCCACAACATCTGTACAAACCCAATGCCTTTGACATTGGGAAATCAGGAGAATATCCTGTATGGTAAAGGCTATATTGAGGATATAATTTGTGGATATAGGTTCAGGATTTCGTCCCGATCGTTTTATCAGGTCAATCCGGTACAAACCGAGAAACTTTATACGACTGCAATAAAAAACGCTCAATTAAAAGACAGTGACGTGCTTATAGACGCATATTGTGGAACAGGAACAATAGGTATACTTTGTTCAGACCATGTAAAAAAGGTAATCGGTGCGGAACTTAACAAATCTGCCTGTAAAGACGCAGTTTACAATGCCAAGGCAAACAATGTTACAAACATTGAGTTTTTCAACTGTGATGCAGGACGTTTTATGGACAAATACGCAAAACAGGGCAAACGGGTTGATGTGGTAATTATGGATCCGCCTCGTGTAGGAGCGGACAGAAAATTTCTTGAATCACTTCTAAGGCTTGCACCTGAAAGGGTAGTGTATATTTCATGCAAGATCGAAACTCTTGCACGAGATCTGAAAATTCTGACAAAATCAGGTTATATGGCAGTATCTATCCAACCTGTTGATATGTTTCCACACACAACGGGTATTGAGACAGTTGTGTTTTTAAGTAGGTAAAACCAAAAGAATTAAGATATAGAGGTGCAGGCGTTTCCTTAACTGAGATACCAACAGTTCAAGCCGAAGGTGTTTCTTTCAAACTGTTATCCTTAGAGCAGTATCTGAAAGTATATACCGCTTTCTCTAAAGACGGATACAGAGTAAATGTAAGAAACAAAAAAGATACTGAAAAAATACAATTCATCAAAGAACATTTGGAGAAATAACAGTACGAAATTTCTTACAGACCGGATAGTTGTAGTTTTGAGCAGAAAATAACAAAAAACAGCAAAGATTCAGTTCTTTGTTGTTTTTTTATGCTAAAATCATTTATCAATTCGCAAAAACCTGTTGCTTTATGTGTGGTTTTGTGGTATAATTACAGTCAATGAGAATTGTTTTGTCTATTTTAACAATAATTATATGTTAATTTGTGTGAACTACATAATATAATCGTAGTGGACAATGATCTGATAATCAAGAGTGACATTAACTTAAACTGTTCAGGTTACTCATGAAAGCAATTTAAGTTTTGCAATGTCAAAGACAGAAAGAAAGGAAAGAAAAAGTATGAAAAAATTAATGCTTGGTAATGAAGCCCTTGCAAGAGGACTTTATGAAGCAGGGTGTGAGATAGCATCATCATATCCGGGTACACCTTCAACTGAAATCACAGAGTATGTTGCCGAATATGATGAAGTTTATGCAGAATGGGCACCTAACGAAAAGGTAGCTATGGAGGTTGCACTCGGTGCGTCTATCGCAGGAGCAAGAAGCTTCTGTGCAATGAAGCACGTTGGTCTTAACGTTGCAGCAGATCCACTATATACAGCAGGATATACAGGAGTAAATGGGGGAATGGTAATAGCCGTTGCTGATGACCCCGGAATGCATTCATCACAGAACGAGCAAGACTCTCGTCACCATGCAATCGCATCAAAGGTTATGATGATAGAGCCTTCAGACTCGTCAGAGTGTAAAGAGTTTGCTAAGGTGGCATTTGATTTGTCAGAGCAGTTTGATACACCTGTTATTATCAGAACTTCAACAAGAGTAGCTCATTCTCAGTCAGCAGTAGAAATGTGCGACAGAGTTACTAAGGAACATATCCCATATAAAAAGAATCCTCAGAAATTTGTTATGATGCCTGGTAACGCTATCAGACGTCATCCGCAGGTTGAGGAAAGACTTATAAAAATCGCTGAGTATGCTGAAACATCAGAGCTTAATAAAGTAGAGATGAATGATACTGAAATTGGTGTTATTACTTCTGGTATTTCTTATCAGTATGCTAAGGAAGCTCTCGGAACAAAAGCGTCTTACCTTAAGCTTGGTATAGTAAATCCGTTGCCCGTTAATATCATCAAGGACTTTGTTTCAAAGTGTAAAAAGGTTTATGTTATTGAGGAACTTGACGATATTATCGAAACACATTGTAAGAAAATCGGTCTTGATGTACACGGAAAGGATACTTTCAGTCTTTTGGGAGAGATTTCACAGGCTATCGTAGCTGAGAAGATTCTCGGTGAATCAAAGGAAATGATAGAATTTGAAGAAGCTGTTCCTGTAAGACCACCTGTTATGTGTGCAGGTTGTCCGCACAGAGGCTTGTTCTATTGTTTGTCAAAGCTTGGAGTAATGGTTTCGGGCGACATTGGTTGTTATACTCTTGGTGCGACAGCTCCGCTTTGTGCAATGGATTCAACTATCTGTATGGGAGCATCAATCAGTGGACTTCACGGTTTCAATAAAGCACTTGGAGCTGAATCTGAAAAGAAATCTGTTGCAGTTATCGGTGACTCAACATTTATGCACAGTGGCATGACGGGTCTTGTTAATATCGCTTATAACTCAACAAATTCAACTGTTATAATTCTTGATAACTCTATTACAGGTATGACAGGGCATCAGCAGAATCCGACAACCGGTAAGAATCTTAAAGGTGACCCTGCTGCAGCAGTAAATCTTGAAGATCTTTGTCACGCAATCGGTATCAAGAGCGTGAGAGTAGTTGACCCTTATCACATGGCTGAAACCGAAGCTGTTATTAAGGAAGAGCTGGAAAAGGAAGAACCATCAGTTATCATTTCAAGACGTCCATGTGCTTTGCTCAAGTACGTTAAGCACAATCCACCACTTAAAGTTGATAAGGACAAATGTGTTGGTTGTAAGCAGTGTCTAAAAATAGGCTGTCCGGCAATTTCAATCCACGATGGTAAGTGCGTTATCGACCATACACAATGCGTAGGCTGTGGTATTTGTACAGAAATGTGCAAGCTGAACGCAATCGTAGAATAAAAAGCGAGGTGCATAGAAATGGAAACAAAATCAGTTATGATAGTCGGTGTAGGTGGACAGGGTTCATTACTTGCATCACGACTTTTAGGAAATGTACTTTTACAACAGGGCTATGACGTTAAAGTTTCGGAAGTCCATGGAATGAGTCAGCGTGGTGGATCTGTTGTTACATATGTAAAATATGGTGAAGAAGTTTGTTCACCTGTTGTTGCAAAGGGTGAAGCTGATATTATTATAAGCTTTGAACAGCTCGAAGCGGCAAGATGGTTACCATATCTCAAAAAAGGTGGACATCTTGTAACATCAACTCAGAAAATTGATCCTATGCCTGTTATCACGGGTGCCGCATCATATCCTGACGATATTATCGAGAAAATCAAAGCTCAGGGTATTGACGTTATTGCCGTTGACGCATTGTCACTTGCTGAGCAGGCCGGTAATGCAAAAGCTTCAAATGTAGTGCTTATGGGTGTTGTGTCAACCAAAATGGCGTTTGACGTTAAGGTCTGGGAAAAGGCAGTAGAAGAATGTGTTCCTGCAAAGTTCCTTGAACTTAATAAAAAGGCATTTGCACTTGGCAGAGATGCTGGTTAAAGGATATCGTTTCTGAATGATTATTCATAATGGAAAATATTTTATTGGAGGTTAAACCAATGGGAAATGAAAAACGTTATTGGAGTGAGGAGATAGAATGTATGTCCAGAGAGGACATGATCAAGCTTCAGAGTGAAAGATTGGTAGCTCAGGTTAAGCATGTCTATGAAAATGTTCCTTACTATAAAAATCTCATGGACGAAAAGGGTGTAACACCTGATGATATAAAGTCTATTGATGACCTTCACAAGCTCCCATTTCTTACAAAGAACGACTTGCGTGAAGCTTATCCATATGGACTTCTTGCTACTCCACTTTCAGAGTGTGTAAGAATCCAGTCAACAAGTGGTACAACAGGAAAACGAGTTGTTGCTTTCTATACACAAAATGACATTGACTTGTGGGAGGATTGCTGTGCAAGAGCAATCGTTGCAGCAGGTGGAACAAAGGATGACGTTTGTCAGGTTTGTTATGGTTACGGTTTATTTACCGGTGGCCCCGGACTTAACGGCGGTTCACATAAAGTAGGCTGTCTTACATTGCCAATGTCATCAGGTAATACAGAAAGACAAATCCAGTTCATGCAGGATCTTAAGTCAACAATACTTTGTTGCACACCATCTTATGCTGCATATATTGCTGAAACATTGCACGAAATGGGTTATGGACCGGACGACATTAACCTCAAGGCAGGCATTTTCGGTGCAGAACCTTGGACAGAGGAAATGCGTCATGAAATTGAAAGACTGCTTGGTATCAAAGCTTATGACATCTATGGTCTGACAGAAACAAGCGGTCCCGGTGTATCATTCGAGTGCTGTGAGCAGACGGGTATGCACATCAATGAGGACCACTTTATTGCTGAGATCATTGACCCTGATACAGGAGAGGTACTTCCTGAAGGATCAAAAGGTGAACTTGTTTTCACAAGCATCACAAAGGAAGCATTCCCACTTCTCAGATACAGGACAAGAGATATTTGTGTTCTTACAAGAGAGAAATGCTCATGTGGCAGAACTCTTGTTAAAATGTCAAAGCCAATGGGCAGAAGTGATGATATGCTTATTATCAAGGGTGTAAATGTTTTCCCATCACAGATTGAGTCTGTATTGCTTAAAATGTGCAACGCTACACCAAACTATCTTATCGTAGTTGACAGACATAATAACAAGGATACATTTGAGATTCAGGTTGAGCTTTCTGATGAAATGTTCAACGATACAATAAAGTCTTTTGAGGACGTTGAAAAGAAAATCAGTGATGATATTCACTCGATTCTGGGTATCCGTGCAAAGATAAAGCTTGTTGAACCAAAGACTATTACACGTTCAGAAGGTAAGGCTGTCCGTGTAATTGACAAGAGAAAGCTTGTGTAAAAAGGAGGTCACTATGACAGTTAAACAATTATCAGTATTCGTAGAAAACCGTCCGGGAAGATTAGCTGAAATAACAAGACTTTTCGGAAATAATGGTATTTCAATCAAAGCGATGTCAATAGCTGACACAAAGGATTTCGGTATTTTAAGACTTATTGTAAATGACAGTGACAAGGCTCTTGACGTACTCAAAAAGGATAACTGTGCTGTAACTTTGACTGATGTTCTTGCAATCAAAATCAGCAACAAAGCTGGTGGACTTGCAGATGCTGTTGAAATGCTTTACAAAGCAAATATCAGTGTTGAATATATGTACGCTGCTTTTATTAAGGAGCGTGAGGATACAGCGTTTGTTATTCTGAGAGCTGACGATAAGGATGGTGCTGTTGAAGCACTTAAAACAAATGGATTTGATCTTATCAATCAGAATGATCTTATAAATTTCTGATTTTTGCTAAATAAAAACAGAAAATCTTAGAATATTATAAAAAACACTTGCATTTTTCTGAAAATATGTTATTATAATAACATGAGGCCGAATTAGAGCTTTAATAAATATGAGGAGGTTATATATTATGGCATACAAAATCAGCGATGAATGTATCGGATGTGGTGCTTGTGCAGATGCTTGCCCAGTAGGTGCTATCTCAGAAAGCGATGGAAAATATGTAATCGATGCTGATACATGCATTGATTGTGGTGCTTGTGCAGGTTCTTGTCCTGTTGAGGCTCCAAAAGCAGAATAATACATAAAGTTTATTCTGATCTGATCTTCACCTGTTGTCTTTACGGCAACGGGTGATTTTTATATGTACATAATGTCTAATAAGTTCAGATTTTATTTTGTGCGAATTAGCTGAAAGATAAAAAATCTATAGGTTTATTGACCTTTTTGCTGAAAAGTGTTAATATTAGTATGTGTTTTAAAATTATAATAAAGGATTGATATAGTATGAAAAAACCATTTATAACAAAAGAACAGGCACAAAAAATTATTGCTGAATATCCAACACCTTTTCATATTTATGACGAAAAGGGTATAAGAGAAAATGCTCGAAACCTTTTGAAAGCTTTTTCATGGAACAAGGGGTTCAGAGAGTATTTTGCTGTAAAAGCAACTCCAAACCCATATATTTTGAAAATTCTTCAGGAAGAAGGCTGTGGCGTTGACTGTTCATCACTCACGGAGCTTATGATGAGTGAAGCTTGTGGCTTTACTGGCAGTGATATAATGTTCTCATCCAATGTTACTCCTGAGGAGGATATGATAAAAGCAAAGGAACTTGGAGCATATATAAACCTCGATGACTTCACACATATTGACTTTCTTGATAAGCTTTGTGGAATTCCTGAAACAATTTGCTGTCGTTTCAATCCTGGTGGACATTTTGAGATTGAAACTCAGATCATGGATAATCCTGGTGAGGCTAAATACGGCTTTACTCGTGAACAGCTTTTTGAAGGATTCAGAATACTCAAAGAAAAGGGAGCAAAATATTTCGGTATTCATTCATTCCTTGCATCAAATACAGTTTCAAATGCGTACTATCCAAAGCTTGCAAGAATCCTTTTTGAACTTGCAGTTGAGCTTAAAAATGAGGTAGGAGTTGAAATCAAGTTTATTAATCTTTCCGGTGGTGTAGGTATTGCATACGAACCCGATAAGGCTCAGAATGATATTTTTGCTATTGGTGAGGGTGTTCACAAGGCATTCGATGAAATACTCGTTCCTGCGGGTATGGGTGACGTTGCAATCTTCACTGAACTTGGAAGATATATGCTCGCTCCATACGGACATGTTGTAACTACATGTATTCACCACAAGCACACATATAAGGAATATGTAGGTGTTGACGCTTGTGCTTGTAACCTTATGCGTCCTGCAATGTATGGTTCATATCACCATATTACCGTACTTGGCAAGGAAGATGCACCTTGTGACCACAAGTATGATGTAACAGGTGGTCTTTGTGAAAACAACGATAAATTTGCTATCGACAGAATGTTGCCTGAAATTGATAAGGGTGATATAATTGTAATTCATGATACAGGTGCTCACGGTTTTGCAATGGGATATAACTATAATGGCAAACTCCGTTCAGCTGAAGTGCTTCTCAAAGAGGATGGTACAACACAGCTTATTCGCCGAGCTGAAACACCGTCTGACTATTTCAGAACATTCGATTTCGCAGGAATACTCGATAAATACATTAAATAAACATACAAAAATCCACAGAGAAGTATTTCTGTGGATTTTCTTGATTATGAGAGCTTAATTTATGAATTTTTAAGGAATAATAGTGAAAAAAACTTGCAATAAACAAGGGAATATAGTATAATGTTATATTAGTATAGTAAAAACTTGTGAAAGGTTGGAATAAATATGGATCTGGAAATGGTAAAATATCTTGCCGAACTCGGAAAGCTTGAGTTTTCTGAAGAAGAACTGGCAAAAAAAGCTCATGAGATGACTGATATTATTGATCTTATGGACACCGTCAAGGAGATTGATATTTCTTATGATGCGTTGAAAGATAATCATAATGTATATCTTAATGACCTCAGAAAGGACACAGCAAAAGAATCATTTGCTACTGAAAAGGTTTTACAGAATGCAGTTAATTCAAATAATTGCTTTGTAGTTCCTAAGGTAGTTGAATAATCTTATAGAAGGGTAGTGTGAACAAGTGGACGTATCATCAATGAAAATCCGTGATATGCGTAAAGCTCTTGACAGTAAAGAGATTTCTGCAAAAGAGCTTACAAGTGAATATATATCGAGAATCAACAGCTTGAATGACAAGCTGGAATGTTATATAACCGTAACTGATGAGCTTGCTATGAAGCAGGCAGAGCAGGCACAGGAAATTATCAATAAGGGTGAAGCAGGAGCTCTTACAGGTATTCCTCTTGCAATCAAGGATAACATCTGTACTGAGGGAGTAAGAACGACCTGTGCTTCAAAGATACTTGAAAACTTTGTACCACCGTATAATGCAACAGTCATGGAAAGACTCAACGCTCAGAATATTGTTATGCTGGGTAAGACTTCTATGGACGAGTTTGCTATGGGTGGCTCAACTCAGACATCGGCATTTGCCAAGACTAAAAATCCATATAATACAGAATGTGTACCAGGTGGCTCATCAGGTGGTTCTGCTGCAGCTGTTGCTGCTGATATGTGTCCCGCAGCACTGGGTTCTGATACAGGAGGATCAATCAGACAACCATCTGCATTCTGTAGTGTTACAGGTATAAAGCCAACATATAGCCGTGTTTCACGTTATGGACTTGTTGCGTTTGCATCATCACTTGACCAGATCGGACCTATTGCTAAGGATAGCCATGACTGTGGTCTTATCCTCAACGCAATCTGTGGTTTTGACCCACATGATGGTACAAGCTCCCGTGAGAGCGTACCTGATTTTACAGCAAAAATCGGAACTTCTGTTAAGGGTATGAAAATTGCACTTCCTGCTGAATTCTATGGTGAAGGAATTGATGATTCAATCAGAGCATCAGTTCTCAAGGCTGTTGATAAGTATAAAGCTATGGGTGCTGAAATAATTGAATGTAAAATGCCATCGCTTAAATATGCAGTTCCTGCATACTATCTGCTTGCTTGTGCTGAAGCGACTTCAAATCTTGCAAGATATGACGGTATCAAATACGGTCACAGAACAGAAACAGCTGACAGCTATGAACAGCTTATCATAAAATCACGTTCAGAGGGATTTGGTGACGAAGTGAAGAGAAGAATACTTCTTGGTAACTATGCACTTTCGAGTGGTTATTATGATGCTTATTACAGAAAAGCTCTTGCTCTCAGACAGCTTATCAGAGAAGAGTATGACGAAATATTTAAAAAGTGCGATGTTATCCTTACACCTACAACACCAACAGTTGCATATCGTCCAAGTGATATGGCTGATCCGGTTAAGATGTATCAGGCTGACATTTGTACTGTTACAGTAAATATCGCAGGTTTGCCTGCACTTTCAACACCATGTGGTTATGATAGTAACGGAATGCCGATAGGTATGTCTATTATTGGTAAGAAATTTGATGAAGCAACGATTCTTCAGGTTGCAGATGCTTTTGAACAGGGATTTACTCCTGTTGCACCAATTCTTTAAGGAGGTAAAGACAAATGGAAAAATATACAACCGTCATAGGTCTTGAAATCCATGCAGAATTGTTGACACACTCAAAGGTTTTCTGTACTTGTAATGCTGAATTTGGTGGAGATCCTAATACAAGATGTTGTCCTGTTTGTACAGCACTCCCAGGAACACTTCCTGTAATTAATCAGACAGCTATTGAATATGCAGTAAAAGCAGGTTATGCACTTAATTGTGATATAAATAAGTTCTCTGTATTCGACAGAAAGAACTATTTCTATCCTGATCTTCCAAAAGCTTATCAGATCTCACAGCTTTATTATCCGATAGTTGGTCCGGGTGTAGTGCCTATTGAAGTAAATGGAAAGAAGAAAAACGTAAGAATTAATCATATCCACCTTGAAGAGGATGCAGGAAAGCTTGTCCATGATGATTTCAATGGTGTTTCACTTGCTGACTACAACCGTTGTGGAATTCCACTTATCGAAATTGTTACTGAACCTGATATTAATTCTGCCGAGGAAGCTATGGCATTTGTAGAGCAGATTTCATTGCTTTTGCAGTATGCAGGCGTCTGTGACTGTAAAATGGAACAGGGTTCATTGAGATGTGACGTTAATATCTCACTCATGAAGCCAGACGCTAAGAAATTCGGTACTCGTGCAGAGATAAAGAACATCAACTCAATTAAGTCAGTCGGCAGAGCTATAAAGTATGAAGAAAGACGTCAGGCTTTACTTCTTGATGCAGGTAAAGCTGTTGTTCAGGAAACAAGACGTTATAATGCAAACAGAGATAAGACTACTTCAATGCGTTCAAAGGAAAACGCTAATGATTATCGTTATTTCCCTGAACCTGATATTTTGCAGGTTAATCTTACAGACGAACAGCTTGATGAAATAAAGGCAAAGCTTCCTGAAATGCCAAATGCACGAATCAATAGATATGTTCAGGAGTTGAAGCTTACTAAAACTGACGCAGAGATTCTTGTTAATTCAAGAATTATTTCAGACTTTTTCAATGACGCTATTGCTTTTTACAACAATCCAAAGAGTGTCTGCTCATTTATTCTCACTGAATTTATGAGACGTGTAAACCTTGGCGAGATTGATCCTGAGAATATCACTTTCTCAGCTGAGGATTTTGCTAAGCTTGTAGAAATGGCTGATACAGAAAAGGTTTCTAAGAATGACGCTAAGGCTATTTTCAGAGAAATGGTTGAAAAGGGTGGCAAGCCTGAAGAGATCGCTCAGAAAAATGGCATGATAATCACTATTGATACTGAAAGAGTCAGCGTTGAGATTGACAAGGTTCTTGAAACAAATCCTGCACAGATCGAGCAGTATAAAAACGGTGAAACAAAGGTCTTCGGATTCCTTATGGGCCAGTGCACAAAGGCTCTCAAGGGTGTTGCAACACCAAAGGTTATAAAGGAAATGCTTGAAGAAAAGCTCAGCAAAATTGTTGCAACCGTTGAAACTCAGACTGCTGATGACAGCAAAACTGAGAGCAAAAGTGATACTTCAAAGCTTACAGCATACGAAAATGACAATGCATATAAACCAAAAGCTGATGGCAATATGCTCATGGTCGGAACTGATACACTGAAAAAAGAATTCTCACTTGAGTATGCGAAGAACAGTATCGGTAAAGAGATTGAATTCAACGCCTGCGTTCACAGAATTAAGAAAATGGGTAATATCTCATTTGTACTTCTCAGAACTGCTTTTAACGTAATACAGGCTGTTTACAGTCCTGATAATTGTAATGACAGCATTGACGGTTTGCGTGAAGGCTACTTTGTGTGGGTAAAGGGTACTGTAAAAGAAAATACCAAGGAGTTTTATGGTATTGAAGTTGAATTGTCATCAATCAAGTTTATTTCCAAACCTGCAGCTGAGTATCCTCTTAAAATTTCACAGGGTAAACTCAACTGTACTATTGATGTTAACCTTGATAACCGTACAGTTGCTTTGAGAAACCCTTACGAAAGAGCAGTATTCAAGCTTCAGGAGGGTATTGTTCACGGAATGCATGAGTTCATGAAGGCTAACAACTTCACTGAGATTCATACACCAAAGATCGTAGCGCAGGGTGCTGAGGGTGGTGCAAACATTTTCAGACTGGATTACTTCCAGAAATCTGCATTTCTCAATCAGTCACCACAGTTCTATAAGCAGGCTGCGGTTGCGTTCTTTGACAGAGTTTATGAGATTGCTCCTGTTTATCGTGCAGAAAAGCACGCAACATCACGTCATATCAATGAGTATATCGGTCTTGACTTTGAGATGGGCTATATCGACAGCATGTATGATGTTATGGCAATGGAAACTGCTATGCTTAAATATATCATGGAATACCTTAAGAAAAACTATCAGAATGAGATAAGAATACTTGATGCTGATATTCCTGAGATAACAGAGATTCCGTCTATCAAGTTCTGTGATGCTATTGCATTGCTCAGAGGTGGAGAGGGCAACGGCAAGAAGTTTGACCTTGATCCTGAGGACGAGGTGAATCTTTGTAAATATGCAGAAGAAAAATTCAACAGTGAGTTTATTTTCGTAACTCACTTCCCATCATCCAAGCCACCGTTCTATGCTATGAATTCAAGGGAAGATTCCCGTGAAGCATATAAATTTGACCTGCTGTTCAGAGGTCTTGAAATAACATCAGGCGGACAGCGTATTCATGATTACGACGAACAGGTAGATAAGATGAAAAAGCAAGGTCTTGATCCGGCTGATTTCGAGAGCTATCTCGAAGCTCACAAATATGGTTTGCCACCACATGGTGGTCTTGGTATTGGTCTTGAAAGACTGCTTATGAAGATTCTGAAAATCAATAATATTCGTGAAACTTCAATGT
>JAUNJM010000053.1 GCA_030533265.1 Ruminococcus sp.
TCTCTCTGCAAGGAAAGAGAAATAGACGGTGTTATTGTTCCTGATTTACCTTTTGAAGAACGTGATGAAATTGCTGATGTTGCTGATAAATTCGGTATACATTTTATAAATCTTGTTGCACCAACATCAAACGATAGAGTTACTATGATTGCAAAAGAATCAAAAGGATTTTTATACGTGATTTCATCGCTTGATATGACTGATGCTAAAAATCAGATAAATATAAACTTTGACAATCTTCTTGCACCATTAAAGGAACATAATGAATACTCCCCTGCTTGCATTGCTTTTGACGTTACTACGCCAGAACAAGCTAAGAAAATATCCGACTGCTCTGACGGAATTATAATCGGAAGTACTATTGTCAAGCTTATTGAACAATACGGAAAATACAGCACAGAAATGGTCGGCAAGTTTGTTAAATCACTGAGAAACGCTATGGACAACTAACAGCTATAAAACAAGGGAAGGTAATAAACCTTCCTTTTTTTGTTGTATATCAAGCTTTATAAACTTTATGGAATACTTTCTTTCCTTTTTTAATAATAACAGGCTCAGAAAGATCTATCATTCCCTTTGGATCAGTAAATTTCTCATCATTTACTGCGATTGCATTCTGTACTACAAGTGTTCTTGCATCTCTGTTTGATGAGCAAATACCAGTCTTGACAAGTAATGTCAATATTCCGATTTTTCCGTCCTGCAAATCTTCTGTTGAGATTTCTGTGGACGGCATATCAGCACTGTCAGTACCTTTTGAGAACAATGCTTTTGCTGCTGCATCAGCCTTATTAGCTTCATATTCACCGTGAACAAGCTTTGTAAGCTCATACGCTAAAAGCTCTTTAGCCTTGTTAAACTCTGCACCTTCCATTGTCTTTTCCATTTCTTCAATCTGCTCAATAGGTACAAATGTAAGCATTTTAAGACACTTGATAACGTCTGCATCTGAAACGTTTCTCCAATACTGATAAAACTCATATGGTGATGTCTTTTCAGGATCAAGCCAAACTGCACCTTTTTCTGTCTTACCCATCTTCTTGCCTTCAGAGTTGAGAAGTAAGGTAATTGTCATTGCGTATGCATCTTTACCGAGCTTACGACGGATAAGTTCTGTACCACCAAGCATATTCGCCCACTGGTCATCGCCACCGAACTGCATATTGCAACCAAAATCCTGATAAAGCTTATAGAAATCGTAGCTCTGCATTATCATATAGTTGAATTCAAGGAATGTCAGTCCTCTTTCCATTCTCTGCTTATAGCACTCATGTGAAAGCATTCTGTTTACACTAAAGTGTGCTCCGACATCACGGAGAACGTCTACGTAGTTAAGATCAAGCAACCAATCTGCATTGTTTACGATAATTGCCTTGTCATCAGAAAAGTCAATAAAGTTGCTCATCTGCTTCTTAAAGCACTCAACATTGTGATTGATAGTTTCTCTTGTCATCATTTTACGCATATCGCTTTTCCCTGATGGGTCGCCGATCATTGCAGTTCCTCCACCAATAAGCACAATCGGTTTGTTTCCTGACATCTGCAAACGCTTCATGAGGCAAAGTGCCATGAAATGTCCGACATGAAGACTGTCAGCAGTTGGGTCAAATCCGATATAGAATGTTGCCTTACCTGCGTTTACAAGTTCCTCAATCTCTTCTTCGTCCGTAAGCTGTGCCAACAACCCACGTCTTTTAAGTTCTTCAAATAATGTCATTTTAAATTCTCCTTATTTCTTTTAAGTAATAAAAAATCCTCCGACAAGCATAAGCTCATCAGAGGACGAATTTACTCGTGGTACCACCTCAGTTTGTCAGACGAAAGTCCAACCTCACGGTCTGCATACACAAACCTGTTCTATAACGGGAACTCCCGTACTCCCCTACTAAGTTTCAGGAAATCGGCTCTGAGATGTATTCACAAATCAAGCTGTTATGTTCTTACACCGACCGAACACTCTCTTAAACAGCTTCAATAAGCTACTTGTTCTCTTCACTGCATTTAAAATATTAATGTAATTTTAGCATATATATTAAATGTTGTCAAGCAAAATTATTCATAAAGCGGATACTTTTCACAGATAGCTGTAACACCGGCTCTGATTTTATCAGCATTGCTCTCAAAATCAGTTGCTGTAAGATAGATGAACTCAGCGATCTTGTCCATATCCTCCTCAACAAGTCCTCTTGTTGTAACAGCAGGTGTACCGATTCTGATACCACTTGTTACAAATGGGCTCTGTGGATCGTTAGGAACAGCATTCTTATTAACTGTGATATAAACCTCGTCAAGTCTCTTTTCAAGCTCTTTACCTGTGATGTTGAATGACTGGAGGTCAACAAGCATAAGGTGATTATCACTTCCGCCTGAAACAAGATTGAATCCTCTTGATACAAGACCTTTTGCAAGTGCCTGAGCATTCTTTACTACCTGCTCAGCATAAGCCTTGAATTCAGGCTTAAGTGCCTCACCAAAGCATACAGCCTTTGATGCAATAACATGCATAAGCGGACCACCCTGTGTTCCAGGGAAAATTGACTTATTGAACTTCTTTGCAAGCTCTTCGTCGTTTGTAAGAATCATACCGCCTCTTGGACCTCTCAGAGTCTTGTGAGTTGTTGTTGTAACTACATCAGCATAAGGCATTGGTGATGGATGCTGACCACCTGCAACAAGACCAGCGATATGTGCCATATCTACCATGAAATATGCTCCGACACTCTTTGCAATGTTTGCAATTCTTTCAAAATCAATTACTCTTGGATAAGCTGAAGCACCTGCAACGATAAGCTTTGGATTGTTTTCCTTTGCAAGTTTTTCAAGCTCATCATAATCAAGGAAACCGTTATCATCAAGACCATAAGAAATAAAGTTATAGTTCTTACCTGACATATTAACAGGTGAACCATGTGTAAGGTGTCCGCCATGTGCAAGGCTCATTCCAAGAATTGTGTCACCTACTTCACAAAGTGCAAAATATACAGCAAGGTTAGCCTGTGCACCTGAATGTGGCTGAACGTTAGCATACTTTGCACCAAAAAGCTTGCAAGCTCTTTCAATGGCAATGTTTTCTACGACGTCAACGCACTCGCAACCACCATAATATCTCTTAGCAGGATAGCCTTCAGCGTACTTATTTGTCAAAGCACTACCCATTGCAGCCATAACAGCTGGTGATACGATATTTTCACTTGCAATAAGTTCTAGATTTCTTCTCTGACGTGCAAGTTCAGACTGCATTGCTGAGCCAACTTCGCTATCAAATTCTTCAACAAAACCGATTGTGTCTACAATTTTCATATTTATAACTCCTAACATTTATATTTACCAAGATAATACTAATATTATAACTTAATTTTTTCAATTTTGCAATAGTTAAAAGAACATTTTTACTGATTATTATTGAAAAAATATAATCTTTATGGTATAATTACATTAAAATATTCTATATCACTTACTGAAAGGACACTTTTTATGAAAATTATGGCTGTTGATTATGGTGATGCAAGAACAGGTCTGGCTGTTTGTGACCGTACTGAATTTCTTGCTTCTCCAATCGGTACTATAGAAGAACGCAATGCACAGGTACTTGCTATGAAGGTCGCTCACATGGCTGAGCAATATGAAGTTGGTGAAATTGTTGTCGGATTGCCTACAAATATGAACGGGTCTTTAGGTCCGAGAGCAGAGAAATGCAAGGCTTTTGCTGAACTGCTTAACAACCTTACCGACTGCCCTGTTAATATGTGGGATGAACGGTCAACCACCGTTACCGCTCATCAGATACTAAATCAAACCAATGTCCGTGGAAAAAACCGCAAGGCTGTTGTTGACACGGTCGCTGCTACGATAATTCTGGAAGGCTATCTTGATTACAGACGTAAAAATAAAAAAGATTAGATTCTGTTTTCAATCCTTTTTCCTTTTTGCAAATACTTCTTTTATTCCCGTAACTATCACAAAAATCCCAAATGTTTTTTGCAAAATATGATTATCCGTATTGTTTGCTATAAGACTGAATATGACAACAAAAATCGTTCCTGAAATCAAAACAGGGACGATTTTTTTCCATTCAATAAGGTTATGTTTATTATGGTAATAAAGTGATAGTATTGCTATCGGCACGAAAAATATAAGGTTTATTCCCTGTGCCTGTAACTGTGGTACATTTGCAAACATTGTCAGATATATTATCAGCACCATGCCTCCACCCAGTCCCAATGATGCAAAAATACCTGTCAAAAAAGATACTATGCTTATTATATAAAAGTTCATACTTACCTCCTGAGCAGTCTTATCCCGAAAAATATCATAACTGCTCCGAATATTCTTTTAAGAGTTATACTTGACAGCTTCAAAAGCAGTTTTGTACCGATAATTACTCCCAATATTCCAAATGGCACAAATTTTATTGCATGGATTATATCAATACTACCCTTTGAAAAGTAGACCATTCCACTGATTAAACTTAGTGGCAACGTTATTGCTATTGAGGTCGCATGAGCTTTTTTAACCTCGGTTTTGTCATGCTCAAGCATTTGCACAGCCACTATCCCACCACCTGAACCAAACATTCCGTTAGCAGCACCTATCAACGCACCCATGATGTACAGATATGCTCTTTTAAGATATTTCTTCAATATTATCACCCAATACAGTTATTTGTTGACATATGTAAAAAATCACCCCACACTATTGTTAGCGTGAGGTGATTTTTTATTCAAATTATTCTTCAATTTCAACCATTATCTTCTGATCAATTCGAGAGGCACCGGCTCTCATTACAGTTCTGATTGCTTTAGCAATTCTCCCCTGCTTACCGATAACTCTTCCCATATCAGATGATGCAACGTGAAGATGATAAACAACTACACCCTTTTCATTTGGTTCGTCAACTGTTACTTCAACAGCATCTTTGTCTTCAACGAGTTCTGCAACTATGGTTTCAAGTAATTTTTTCATGATTATCCTCCATTCTCCCACGGAAATGCGACAGGTTTCCCCACCGATAAATCAGCAAGGCTGTTGGTGGGATAAGAGCCTTAC
>JAUNJM010000019.1:0-221 GCA_030533265.1 Ruminococcus sp.
TAGCTAAATCATCTGGTAAAGACAAGTTGTTTTCATCATACACAAGAGATATACTTACTGGCATTATATTTCCACCAATGCCTAAATCCTCACGCATCAGTCTTACAGTACCGGAAAAATCATTCACGTTAATTATTCCTGCTCTACCAACGTTTATATCTCTGCTGTTTGCATAAGCAGTATATGACATTGAAGCATATTCAATAGTTAAATATAGATTG
>JAUNJM010000019.1:233-25036 GCA_030533265.1 Ruminococcus sp.
CCAGTATAGTCACTGGAATACATCATTTGTGGATATGTGTCTGCATTTGGAGATTCAAGCATCAATCCATAGTTTTCTTCCGGATTATCATACCATTCTTCTACCAAATTAGTAATATCCCAGCTTTGTGCATAATCATCTATATCTGTAGTATCTAAATAATCTATAATTATATCAGATGTCTCTGGTCTACTATTGTATGTTATAGTATTTTCGTCCCAGTCAGATGTTACTTCATGTACATTAATTTGAGCATCACCAGAACGAAAGACTCCAAGATTCAATTCTGCTTTTGTTATATATGAATTGTTCCATGGATTTTCAGGCAAGGAGTTAAATTTTATATATGAGAAAAACTCTTTTGCTATAGCGTTATTTTGTTCTACTCTACCAACGTTTAACTGATTAGAATGTCCATAGTTTGCATTAGGGCTATATGAATTAACATAGGCATCTTCAATACTATTAAGATTAGAAACTGTTATTGTTGGATCAATATATACAGGGTATGATCTTTCTTCACTTGAAAGCCACTCCATACTTGGCTTATATGATAATACATATGAACCTTCATTTTCAGTTAATTCAGTAACAATATCTTCTGAAAAATCATTGTTACTATCTATCATAAAAGGTGCAGGTATAATAAATATCGTATTATTTTCGTTTTTCAAAAGTACTGAGCCATTATCTTCAAGCTCCGCTTCCAAGTCATTTGATTTAATTTCAAATTGGTATACTGTTTCATCATTAGGAGCTTGTGATAAAGTTATTGTTTCTTTAAGTGAAGTATTATCAACTTCATATTCCAGAGTTGCATCGTCATATGCATCTTCATATGCAACTGTAGGTGAAGTTGTACTTTCTTTTATGTAATCTTCTACAGTCTTTTCTTCTATATTCTTATTTTCAGAATTTGTTTCTTTTTCTGTTACAACAGTTTCTTCGACATCTAAAGGCTGCAAAGAAACCTCGTAATCATTGGTCGTTATGTTAATATCAGTATCTTCGCTAAGAGTTTCTGGGATTTCAACATTAAAATCATTGTTATTATTAGTTAATACATCTACTCCTTGAGCATTTGTTGTTTCTGTTAGAGAATTATCATATTCTTCCCATTTATTATTTTCAGTATCATAATAATGCAATGGTTTTGATGACATTACGCTGACTCTTGCGCCATCAGACTTTTCGTATGTTTTTGAGTATTCGCTTCTTAAATCAGGTATTTCTTTTGTAATATATGGCTCACTTATTACTGAAGACTCAGCTATTTCATTATTTTCTATTAGCTTGTTTTCCTCCTCAGCTTGTGTAAACAGGCTTCCAAACTCTTGCATTGGCATCAATGTCAATGCCATGGACATTGATGTTAACAAAGCTATAAATTTCTTTTCTAAGTTAATCATAGTACAACCTCTTTTCATTTTGTCATTTTATTATTACAGCCTTTAAACATTGTACCACATTTCTATCACCTGTTTCATATACCTACTCACAAATTAGTTAATTTTTTTTACAATTATAGTATATCATTTTTGGATTATAATTGCAATATATTTTAATGATTTTCTGTAAAATTACCAAAACAAATCTCCAAGCTTATGCAATATTAACAAGAAATTGTCGATAAAAGTAAATAACTCAAAAAAACAAATGATATTCTAATAATTTTATTTAAAAAACTAATCGAATTAAAAATTTTCTTTCACGAAAAGTTTTATCATTGATTATACTGGATTATTATTTACTTGACTAATAACTTTTAGTATTGTATAATGCCTTTGAAACAATATATAACCTACGATATATTAAGGAGTAGTATATGCTGCAAATCGAGCCAATGCAGACAGGGTAAAGTCTGATGAGCGTTCCTCTGTTCGGAGAGATAAGTGATATCGTTTCACGCAAAAGCGAAACCCCGATGAGTGCCAGCTCATCGGGGTTTCTTTTAGGCTTTGTCGGACTACTTCCTGTCAAGCCACTTGCATATGTAGTAACCAATTACACTTGCCACTACAGAAATAACAAAAGCAACTATTATAGGTGTTATTCAAGCCCTTTTTTCTTCTCTTGTATCTTACCGTTGCCGTTAAGATAATCCTGAATTTTTAAACGAATATCTTCAATTTCCTGAAGCTGTGAAACTTCATCTTTGTACTGAATATTAAGCTCATTTCTCCTTTCAATAAACTCCTGCCTGTCATCATACAATTGCTCAATGTTTGGAAGAACTTTGTTCGGAAATTCACGCAGTAAACGCTGCCTGATGCTGTCGTACTTCTTAAGTGCGTCAGCATTTTCTTTTTCGTATTTTTTCTTGTTCCTTGCTTTCTTGTGTTCATCATGATAAGGCTTGTATTCTTGGTAAAGCTCTATCATCTTTATAGTCTTTGAAAGCTCATCAATATTGTTTTGTATATTATTCAACTCAGCTACAAGCTGTACTCTGTAACCGTACTTAGACACAGACATTGTTTCAAGTTCATTAATGAGTCTGGAAGCCTCTTTCATGTTCTGTATATCTGCCCAACGCTTAAGATATATTTCCTTTTGGAACTTACCTTTTGTAGTATCAATAAAGTGTGTATTCCTGCCACGTTCAGATTGCCTTTTCATCATCTGATATTGCTCAATTCTTCTCCTGAGCTGAGGCTCATCATACCACCAGCCTAAAGTCCTTGCACGACAAAAACGTGTCTGCCCCGGTAATCTGAATTTAAGTTTAATTGTATGCTCAGGGTGATAATCGTATTCAATATTATTTTGCTTGCACTTTGATAAAAAATCTTCAAAGCTAACGCTCTCCATTATGATATTGTCAATAGCATATTTCAACTTAGCTTTCCAAGATGAACCATCCTTGTTAGCAAACCATTCATGGTGACTTTTTCCCGTTCCAAGCTCAGGATTTTCTACAACGGATAAGTTGTTATCTCTGCATATCTTATCGTTGATTTTTTGTATTTTCTCGAATACTTTTCCCCCTCTGTTATCACGGTACTCAAAGCTCAATAAGTGATTATATCCTATGTTGTTAAAGATGATGTGATTGTGTATGTGATCCTTGTCTACATGAGTAGCGATAATGTACTGATACTCTCCACCAAGTAGCTCATCAGCAAGCTGTATTCCTAACAGGTGAGCTTGCTCCGAAGTAACCTCTCCCGGTTTAAAACTCTGGTGCAAATGTTGTGCCAGAATAGTACCTCGTTTTGTTCCCAACTCTCTTACGTCAAGGAACTCTTTTTCACACAGAAATTGGTCACCAAAACAACCAACATAGCTTACAAGATCACCACCGTTTGTCTTTTCAGGATTGATAATATATTCTATAGCTTTGTGCAGTGTAGACTTGATTGAATGGATTCCAGTAGTAGCCATAAGTCACCCACCTTTTCTTTGATTTCATCAATATCATCTTGATATATGTTACCTGTAGAATTTGCTCTTTTTGCAATCTGATTTATATTCGATTGAACGTTTGTCAAACGTTTTTTCAGGTCTTTGATTGAGTCGCTTTCAAACTTGATAACTGTACCTGTGATAGCCATCTTTCTAAGATAGCTGCTTGTGCTTTTGCACCCTGACAATTCAGCCTTTTTGAGTATGAATTTTTGCTCAAATTCAGTGACTCTGAACTTCATTTGTATAGTCCTTACCTCGTCTTTTTTACTCATTTTCATCACCTTCGTTTACAATTTATTAACTTTTGCTTTAGCAGTTTTTTTCACACTTTTTGAAAGAAAAATGCGTGAAAATTCTTATTTTTATTTTTGATTTTCAATCAAAAAAATATTGATTTTCTTTCAAAACTTTTGAAAGAAAATTTTTAAAATGGGGTATTAGGGGAAGCTCCCTAACAAGCAAAAAAATTCTGTGAATTTTGCGTTTTCGTGTCACGAAACGCAGTGCTTGCTATTTTTGAAAATGCCCGAAAAACGGCATTTTTATTTTGCACGTCTTACGACGTATTTTCATGCGAAAGCATGAAAATTTTTGCCTTTGGCAATGCAAAGAATAATATATTATTTGTCGCAATTCTCATCAAGATAACATGAAGATTTTCAGCGTAAACATTGCTCACTTCTTTTGCAAACTTTGCTAAGAAAAAATGCAGAACAGTGAAGTTGGTTCATATATTATTCACAATTGTTTTTGATTTGTTTTTTATGATACTATTTTATTTTTCTTTTGTCAAGTCCTGAAAAAATATTTTTTCTCTTTTCATTACAGAAAATCAATGCAAAAAAATATTCTCCTGCACAAAAAAATGCAGGAGAATATTTAGTGTAATGTCATGATTTTTTTGTATGATAATTATCTTTCGTAATGTGACCATAAACTGATTATTTTAACTGTGTGTTCATCTTCAAATACTTCGTAAACAAGTCGATGTTTTATATTAATTCTGCGTGAGAATAAACCTTGCATATCACCCAATAGTTTCTCATACGGTGGAGGAGTTTGATATGGGTCATCAGCAATGATGTCGATTAAAGCCTTTGTATTTTTGTCAAGATGAGCTGCTTTAAGTTTTTGAATATCTTTAACAGCCGTTTTAGTATACACAATCTTATACATTACCACTCAACCTCGTCTTCGGAAACGCATTCGGACAGGGGTGTATTTTTACCTTCTATGAGTTTATCTCTCATTCCGGGTATTGATGTCAGGTATACAGTTTCCATGAGTCCACGATAATCCGATTCACTGATAACAACAGCATTGCCATCCTTTGTGTTTATATTAAGTGGCTCATTGTATTTGATTGTATTTTCAAGCATTTTGTAAATGTCCTTGCGAAAGTTTGTAACGTTTGTATTCATCATAAAAATCACCTTGCCTTTATAATTATTTTTTCAGGGAAAGGAAACACAAGATTTCATATAAGACCTTTGTGTAACATTCCCTATATTTATTATAGCGTACTTTTATCCGTACGTCAATATTTTTTCTGAAAATTTCATTTTTATTCCGATGAAAATTGAAAACAAAAAATATTCTCCTGAACAAAAAATGCAGGAGAAAAATAAAGATATTTTTTAGTCAAAATTCAAATAAGAAGCCTTGACTTTTAACGGTTAGTTGCGTATAATAAAAGTGACAGAAGTGTTGAGTTCTTATGCTCAACTTTGTATGGAATACTGATAAAGGAGGAAACACTATGAGCACAAAAGAATACGCTGTCAGTCTCTTAGCTTCACTCTCCGAAGAAAAGATGAAAGAGTTTATTATGCTATTTGCTGATGAAGAAACCATTGCTCGTATGGAGAGCGATATACTTGGAAACGACCCTAACAGTAAGGGCTATTCAAGTTTTAGAGAGTTCATGGACGAGATGGAGAATGAAGATGAGTAAGTACACAGTTAAAATGACAACACTGTTCAGAAAGGATTATAAACGCATTAAAAAGAGGAATTATGATTTATCGCTCCTTGAAAAAGTTGTTGATAAGCTTCAAAGTGGAGAAGAATTGCCTGAATGCAACAAAGACCATGCATTAAGTGGAAATTGGAAAGGCTACAGGGAGTGTCACATTCTGCCCGATTGGCTCTTGATTTACAAAGTGTATGAAAACACTCTCACATTGACATTAACACGAACAGGAACACATAGCGATGTAGAATTTTAAAAGGATAAGAAAAAACAGGGTAGTGTGTTGCATTGACATACTATCCTGTTCCTGTTTTTGTGTATACATGATTCTGCAAATTTGAAGCTTTAAAATATAAAAGAGCTCTTGACAAACCTGACAATTTATGCTATAATTAATGTGGGCGTAAAAAAGCACCCACTCAGGATATGATTTTACAGTCAAAAATCATATCCCAGTAACACAGAAGTTTGCAGACTTGCTGTGAAACCTTTAAGTGAATGCCGTTAATCGACTTCGTTTAGTCGATTAAGATACATTTTTGAAGAGTTTTCAGGAGTTTTAGCAGACATCTGAAAGCTCTTTTGCTATTTATGCTTGTCAAAGCTTATATAGATTAGAGAGTCTGACTCACTCTCCAATGACAACTGAATAAGAATTCTGACGTATGTAATATCGTCGATTTCTGTAATAACTGTCAAGACTCAATCTTGACTGCTTGTAACAGTTTGCATTTGCAAGCCTGATTTTTAATCAGCTACTTCAAGTACGCCGTAATCGGTCTAACCGTAGCGAGTATAAGCATTACTGCCGAGATACCTCAGATTAAAACGTTCAAGGCTTTGTTACCCTCATAAGCATTAGTCACTGCCAGAGGTAGTAACAAGGCAAAGGGAAAAACGTCAGAAAAACAAAAACAATATATCAGGGTGGATTGCTGTTATCCATCAATCTGCCCTTTTATATATATCACATTATGATATTTTTGTAAAGCCTGTTAAGCAAGATACTTAACAGGCTTTACAGAGATATTGGTGCGGCAAACGGGACTTGAACCCGTACGTCGAAGACACACGCCCCTCAAACGTGCCTGTCTGCCTATTCCAGCACTGCCGCAATCGACTTGTCTATTATATCATGCAATCATGCACTTGTCAATAGAAAAATCGAACTTTCATAAATTTTAAAACATAATATACAATTTGTTAATAACTCAATGCTGTCATTCAGTAACCTTGATAAAATGGAGTATCTTGCTCTGAAAATCACCCCAAAGATTGTCAGCACTCCAAAGCTTAGCAATGTTTATACCGGCGTTCATCAGTGCCGAGCCTGAGAGCTTCATTTCAGGACGGGACTCCTCGAAATAGTATGAGTCAGCGTCCAGACCTTTGAGTCTGATGCGTCTTGAACGCTCGTTAGGACGTCCGAGAATCTGCACAAATTCAAACAATGCCTCAGACTTGTCTTTTGCTACGAACATCCATGCGTCCCATTCAATGTCGTTGAAAACGTCACCAATGCGATAGTGATCTCCGGTCCTGATGAGAGGATTGTACTTGTTGAACTCAGCGATCTGTAACGGTATCATGTCCCTGTCCTGCTGTGAGATTTTGGTTACGTCAAGCTCGTAGCCGAATGTGCCGACCATTGCAACGTGACCTCTTGTGGTAAATGGCGTGTTCCTGCCGACCGAGTGGTTAGGACAGTCAGAAACGTGTGCCCCCATTGCCGAGCATGGATAACACATAGAAGTACCGTGCTGTATCTTCAGACGCTCAATGGCATCGGTGTCATCCGAGCACCATATCTGCGGTGAGTAGTAGAGCATACCTGCATCGAATCTCGCACCTCCGCCTGAGCAGTTCTCAAGAAGAATGTGCGGATATTTTGTTGTCAGCCTGTCCATAAGCTCGTATACTCCAAGCACATATCTGTGCCAAAGCTCACGCTGACGGTCAGCAGGCAACGTGTCAGAGCCAACTTCTGTGAGCTGTCTGTTCATATCCCATTTTATGTACTCGATGTTTGCACAGTCGAGTATTTTTTCCATCATGCCAAAAACATAGTCCCTTACGTCCTTGCGTGAGTAGTCAAGAACATATTGCTCTCTGCATAGCGTCAGTTCTCTGCCTTTGACCTGAATCGCCCAGTCGGGATGCTTGCTGAAAAGCTCCGAATCAGGTGAGATCATTTCAGGCTCAAACCATATGCCGAACTTCATTCCAAGTTTATTCACCTCGTCCACAAGGTACTTCAGACCTCCGTTCAGCTTTTTTTCGTATACAAACCAGTCACCCAGAGATGAGTTGTCAGAATCCCTGTGACCGAACCAGCCGTCATCCATAACGAGCATTTCAATACCCAGCTTTGAAGCCTCTTTTGCAATAGAGATCAGCTTTTCGGTGTCAAAATCAAAGTAAGTAGCCTCCCAGTTGTTGATCAGGATAGGACGACGTTTGTCTTTGTATTCGCCTCTTATGAGATTGTTACGGTAAAGATCATGGAACGTCCTCGACATTTTTCCAAGACCACTGTCAGAGTGTACCATGACTACTTCAGGAGCAGTGAAAACCTCGTCAGGCTCGAGTACCCAGCCGAAATCGAGAGGATTTATACCCATAACATAACGGGTCTTTTTGTGTTGTGTCACTTCAGCAAGGGATAGAAAATTTCCCGAATATACAAAATTGAAACCGAAAACTTCACCATTATCCTCGTCGGCATTGTGTTCACACAATGCAGTGAACGGATTGTTCTGATGTGACGATTCGCCTCTTGACGAGTCTATCATCTGTTTTCCCATGTGCAGTCGGCAACGTTCAACATGACGTTCTCTTGCCCATGAGCCGTTGAGTGTTATCATGTCCAGCTTGTCCGAATCAAACTCAACGCAGGCAGACAGTACCCTTGTTATCGTGCAAGGCTTTGTGCCGATGTTTTTCACCAGTACAGAACGTGTGATAACATCAAGCGTGTCAAAAGCAGTGTAGATGAGCGTAGCTTCAAGTCCTGCATGACGGTCAAGCATGGTTACTTCAAGCGTTTCGCATGGTGATTGCTCGGTCGCAAATGTGCAGGGCAGACCTTCAAGCTTCGGCTTGCCTTTGTAGATTCTGTGCGAAATGTATCGCAGATCGCAACAGCTCATGCCGTTACAGTCAAGTATCTTGAACGCAGGCTCACGATAGTCACCAATGCCGAAGCATGGATATTCGAATGGCAGTGAGTCCATAAAGCTTGCCTTGTCACGGACATTCACGGAAGGCGTGAATGGACTCTCATCAAGTCTGAGCAGGTATTCAAGATCCTCATCATGAACTTTTCTGCCGTAATAAACATGAGCAAGATAACCATCGTCAACTACCTTGAACATATAGTCAGTGTCCTTTGCTCTGAGCTTGAAGCTTTTGTGCGTATCATTATATATAACAGGCATCTGATCATCTCCATATATTAAAAATCGAGTACATTATAACATACTGCCTTTCATTTTGCAACAGTTTAAACGTTTTTGTTTTTTTGGACATAATATAAAAATATGTGTATCGGCACTTGATTAAATTGGGTAATTATGATATAATATTAATATAAGTGTAACAAAGAGGTAAGCGTATTATGAAAAGAAGAATTGGAATTTTAACAAGTGGTGGCGATTGCCCCGGACTTAATGCGACAATAAGAGGAGCTGCAAAGGCTTGTTATCAGCAGTTCGGAAATGATGTAGAGATTGTCGGAATCAATGACGGCTATTACGGACTCATAAATAACCTGTGCAGAGAGATGAACCAGTCAGAATTTTCGGGGATTCTTACAGCAGGTGGTACGATTTTCGGTACAAAGCGTACGCCTTTTAAAATGATGCAGGTCGTTGAGGAGGACAATATAGACAAGGTCAAGATGATGAAGGAAACCTATAAAAAGCAGAAGCTTGACTGTCTGCTGACGCTTGGCGGAAACGGTACTCACAAGACTGCAAACCTGCTTTCAAGTGAAGGACTAAACGTAATAGGTTTACCTAAAACTATTGATAACGACATCTGGGGAACGAGTGTTACATTCGGTTTCCATACAGCCGTTGACACCGCAACTGACGTTATCGACAGACTTCACTCAACAGCCAACTCTCATGGCAGAATTATTCTTGTTGAAATAATGGGTAACAAAGCAGGCTGGCTTGCACTCTATTCAGGAGTGGCAGGCGGAGCTGATATGATAGTTTTACCTGAGATTCCTTATGATATTGATAAGCTTTGCGCTGCCTGCGAAAACCGTAACAAATCAGGAAAAGGCTTTTCAATACTTGCAGTAGCAGAGGGTGCGTTTGACAAGGCTGAGGCTAAGATGAAAAAGAAGGAACGTACAAGAAAGCGTGCGGAACAGGGCTATACGACTGCTACAAACCGTATTGCAAAGCAGATCGAGGCAAGTACAGGACTCGAAACCCGTGTCTGTGTACCGGGACATATGCTTCGTGGAGGAAGTCCGTCAGCTTATGACAGAGTTCTGGCAACACAGTTCGGAGTACGTGCGGCACAGCTCATAAACGAGGAAAAATACGGCTATGCCGTTGCAATGAAAAACGATAAGGTTTCAGAGAACAAGCTTAAAGACATAGCAGGTATCACAAAGTTTGTGCCTGAGAATGACCAGATGGTCAAGACTGCAAAGGACATCGGAATTTCATTTGGCGATTAGTTTAGTGCAGAACAGAGAGGTTTTTATGAATACAACAATCAAAAGATTAATTACGTTTTTGGTATCAGCGGTACTGTTGGCAGCCGTATTGGGTGTCACAGCATCGGCGAGCGGTGAGGCTGAGTTCATTTTGCCTGACGAGGTTAAAGCAGGCAATGATTTTTCAGTGAGCGTCAGAATATCGACTGAAAAAGACATCGGACTTGTATCGGCAACGCTGACTTATGATGATAATATTCTCGAATTCAAAGCGTCCGACAATGCAACGGGCGGAAGTGGAGTTGTCAATCTGAAAGGCTTTCCTGATGAAGTTTCGAGTGAGCTGACTTTCAAGCTTAATTTCAGAGCGAAGAAAAACGGCGATTGCAGTATGAACCTGACAAATTGCTTTGTGACTTCCCCTGAGGGAGATCAGCTTGGCTCACCGTCAGCAGCAGCGTTTATAACTGTTGCAGAAAATCCTGACTATAACGGTGAAGCACAAAGCTCCGATACTGACAAGGATACGGCAGATCGTGGCTATCTTAAAAGCCTTACCGTGTCAGAGGGAGTGCTCAAGCCGGAGTTTGCGTATGATATTTATGACTACCGTGTTGACGTAGACGCTGAGGTTGACAGATGCGAAATTGAAGGCGTTACGGCAAATGAAACGGATATGATCTGGTATACGGGAAATGAGGAGCTTGCAGTCGGTGACAACGTGAGAACGATAAAAGTCACGGATAAGGACGGATATTCGCACGTTTACACGATAACCATTACAAGAGCAATGCCTGTTGAATCATCACAGCAGATTGTTGAAAGCGTTGGGGAAGAATCTTTTGACCAACCTGAGCAGTCGGTCAGCAGTGTTTCCGGATCTTCAATACCTGATATAATCGAAGAAGAGGTCGATGCCTTTGACAAGTACAGGGACATCATAACACCTGCGTTGATAGTGATTCTTGTAGCACTCATTATCGCTCTGGTAGTGATTGTTGTATGGCTGAGAAAAAAGACTACAGGTAATACAAGAAATAAAAGATAACAAATAAAACAGCCCTCAGAGCTTTTTTAGCTCCGAGGGCTTTGTTGTACTGATTTTAGTGTTTTCCACAGCCGTGTTCACCGCAGGTATGCTCGTGACCGTGACCGTGATGATTACATTTTATAAACGGATTGAAAAGCAGGTTTCCTGCAAGGTAATCCTGAACAGCAACATCAGCACTGCCTGAAACACCACCGAAAACCTGAATTGCTGCATCCTTGAGTGCATTTTTCGCACCTTCGCCAATGCCTCCGCAGATAAGCACATTTACATTGTTTGAGGAAAGAAATCCTGCCAATGCACCGTGACCACTACCCATTGTATCAACAATCTGTTCACTGATTATCTTGTTGTCCTCAATATCATATATCTTGAACTGTGCAGTGTGTCCGAAGTGCTGAAAAACACTTCCGTTTTCATAAGTTACAGCAATTTTCATAACATTCCTCCTTCAAAAATCACAGGCAACTCAAACCGGAGTTGCCGTAATTATAATTATTATTTACTGATGAGAGCAAGAGTATCCCTTGCGATAAGAAGCTCTTCGTTTGTAGGAACAACCCATACCTGAACCCTTGAGTCCTCAGTAGAGATCTTCTGGAGCTTGCCTCTTACGTTATTAGCCTCCTCGTCGATTTTAAGACCGATAAAATCAAGGTTTGAACATGATCTTGCACGGATATCACCAGCGTTTTCACCGATACCACCGGTGAAGATAACAGCGTCAAGACCGTTCATAGCAGCAGCGTAAGAACCGATGAATTTCTTGATCTGATAGCAGAAAATCTCACCAACGATCTTAGCTCTGTCGTTGCCTTCCTCAGCGGCAGCAGTAATATCTCTGTTGTCAGAGCCGATACCTGAAAGTCCGAGGAAGCCTGACTGCTTGTTCATATATGCAGTCATCTGGTCAGGGTCAAAGCCCATTTTCTTTTCAATATAGTCGATAGCAGAAGGGTCAACAGAACCGCATCTTGTACCCATGATAAGACCGTCAAGAGGAGTGAATCCCATTGATGTGTCAACAGATTTACCACCGTCAACAGCAGTGATAGATGAGCCGTTTCCGAGATGGCAGGAAACGATTTTCATATCCTTGATGTCCTTGCCGAGAACGTTTGCAAGCTCAGCAGTAACGAATCTGTGGCTTGTACCGTGGAAACCGTATTTTCTTACATGGAGATCCTCATAGCACTCGTATGGAAGGCCATAAAGATAAGCTTTTCTTGGCATAGTTGAGTGGAAAGCAGTATCAAAAACAGCAACCTGTGGAGTACCCTCAGGGAGAACGTCCTTGCAGGCACGCAGAGCAAGTGCGTGAGGATGGTTATGTACAGGAGCAAGCTCAGCGAGAGCGTCAATCTGGTTGATTACCTCGTCATTTACAAGGCAGGTTTCCTTGAATATTTCTGCACCCTGAACAACACGGTGACCAACTGCTGAAACCTCAGCCATAGAGTCGATAACCTTGTTTTCACCTGTTGTAAGCACTTCAACAAGCTTTTCAAAAGCTTCAGTGTGAGTAGGGAAATTACAGTCAGCCTCGAAAGCACGTCCGTCACCTGTTTTGTGAGAGATGTGACCGTCAATACCGATTCTGTCACAGTTTCCTTTTGCGATAACAGATTCGTCGTTCATGTCAAGAAGCTGATACTTGAGTGATGATGAACCTGCGTTTACAACTAAAATTTTCATTAAAAAATCTCCTCTCGGTAAATTTAATAGCAAGGACGAGAGTTGACAATCTGTCCTTGATATAATATACTTTTATTATATCAATTTTTTCTCTCCATTTCAAGAGGATAATATACAAATTTACATTTTGTACAACTTAACGTACACAGTTTTACAGATTCTAACGCAGGAAGGAGATACTTGCAATGAATGTTGCAGGAATTGTCAGCGAATACAATCCGTTTCACAACGGTCACAGGTATATGGTGGAGCAGGTGCGTGAAAAGGGAGCAACGCATATAGTTGCCGTGATGAGCGGAGCATTGGTGCAGAGGGGTGAGGTTGCCGTTTTTGACAAGCATTATCGTGCAAAAATGGCAGTACAGAATGGTGTTGACCTCGTTATCGAACTGCCGTGTCCATATTCCTGTTCAAGTGGTGAGATTTTTGCACGTTCAGCAATAGGAATCCTTGCAGGTCTGGGTAAGGGCGTAGTCGATTCGATTGCATTCGGGTGCGAGAGTGACGATATTTCACTGCTCAGAAGCTGTGCCGAGGCAACGTCAGAGCTTAAAGACAGCGACCTTGTGCGTGAAAAGCTTTCAAAGGGCATGAGCTATCCCAAGGCAGTGTCGCAGACGGTCGGTGAGCAGTTCGGCATAGATGTTGCACAGGTGCTTGAACGTCCTAATAACACGCTTGCTGTCGAGTATATAAAGGCGTCAGCAGAGCTTATGCCGTATGCTGATTTTATTCCGATAAAAAGGCAGTATGCAGAGCATGACAGTGATGTTGTCAGCTCAGGAACAGCCTCGGCTTCTCATATAAGAGCATTGCTCAGAGCAGGTGAAAATGCAGAGGAGTTCTGTCCGTATCCGATTAAAGACACTCCGACTTTTTCGATCCGCAATGCCGAGCGTGAGATACTTTTCCGACTTGCCTGTGCTGAAAAGGCAGAGCTTGAGCAGATTTTTGATTGCTCCTCCGAGCTTGCGGACAGGATAATAAAAGCTATGTCGCAGTGCCCGCAAAACTGTGATGAGTTTTACAGCCTTTGCAAGAGCCGTAACATAACGCTTGCAAGGCTTCGCAGAATAGTGATGCACCTTGTTGTCGGAGCAGTCGGATCGGATATAGCACTCCCACCGTTTGCAAGGGTACTTGCGTTCAATCGTTCAGGTGCACAGGTGCTTGCAAAATGCGGAGGCTGTCTGCCGATAGACACGTCCCTGAAAGCGTTGGAAAGCACGTCCGACTATGCAAAGCGTATCGTAAAGCTTGAAAACAACGCAGTATCCTTCCAGTCGCTCTGTGCAGACGGCGATTACCGACCTCGCAATGAGTTCAAACGCAAGACGGTAATCAGTTAGCATGATTTTTTTACGCCCCTGCTTTTTTGCCGTTCATAAAACCAACAGGGTGTATCTCATTTTGCAGTCTTGAATCAAAGCTTTTGAATCCCGTATCACCCATTACAACGGCACGGTTTATGCAGGTGTAGCCGAAACGCTTTCTCAGCTTGTCAATGGCAGAGTTCAGATCCTCACGGCGTTTTACCGTTGTCGGTGAGGTGTAGAAATCAAGCTGAACAGGGGAGTCTTTGTCAAAAAGATTGAAGGTGCCGATTGAAATTGAGCGAATGGGAATACCCTCACTCCAGTCGAAAAGCCGCTTATAAAGTCCGAAAGCCGTCCTTGCGATAGTTCTGCCGTCATCACTCGGGATATTTAAAGAACACTGTTTTGAGTGAACACGAAACTTGCTGTCTTTAAGTGATATAGTCACTCCACCTGCTTTCAGACCTGATTTTCTGAGCCTTGATGCAACGCTTTCAGAAAGTGCAAAGACGAGAATTCGCACGTCCTCATCGTTTTCAAGATCACGGTAGGAAGTCATTCCGTTGGAGATGGATTTTATTGGAGCAGGAGCATCAGTGAAAAGCGGTATTTCACTGTTTTCCAGACCGTTTGCGTAGATATAAAGATACTCTCCCCATTTGCCAAGCCAGCTTTCAAGTATGTTCATTGGAGTGCAGGCAATGTCGCCAATGGTGCAGACTCCATGATTATAGAGCTTTTTTGCAGTAGCTCGTCCCACAAAAAGTAAGTCTGATGCAGGTAGCCCCCATACCTTTTCTCTGAAATTTTCACGAGTGATAACGGTAGTTGCATCAGGCTTTTTCATGTCCGAACCAAGCTTTGCAAATATCTTGTTGAAGCTTGCCCCTACCGAAACAGTGATCCCAAGCTCTTTTTTGACAGTTTCCCGTATCTCGTCAGCAACCTCCTTGATGTCACGTCTTGTACAGGTCACGTCAAGCCAACATTCATCAATGCCAAAACACTCGATTCTGTCAGTGTAGCGTTCGTAAATCAGATGTGCAGCCTTTGAGTAGGACAGATATAGGTCGTAATGTGGCTTGAGCGTCACCAGTTCAGGACATTTGAGCTTTGCCATCCAGATAACCTCACCGGTCTGGACTCCGTATTCCTTTGCAATCTGATTTTTTGCCAGTATAATTCCATGCCTTTCTTCAACGTCACCCGCAACAGCTACAGGCTTCCCCTCAAGCTCAGGATGATAAAGACATTCAATAGATGCGTAACAGTTGTTTATGTCTACATGAAGAATCTTTCTTTCCATAAAAACGCCCCCTTAAACAGCGAACATATATTCATTGAATGTATTATACCATAGAACTTTCGTTTTGTCAAGAACGAATGTTTATATTTTTATGATAAAATTTATATGAAAAAATTGCTGATAATCACGCAGAAAATATATACCGTAATCTATTGAGGCAAAATAAAAAAAGAGGCTATTTTCAACTTAAAAGCAATGATGAGCGAAATTGTTTTGCAAACTTATCATTGAAAGCTTAGAATAGCCTCTTTTTTATTTTGAATCAGAAGTCTTTGAAAAGGTTTGCCCCGACAGGTTGCGATAGATACTTCTGTGTAATTGGCAGAGATTATTTACACATAACTCTGACCATAACTGCTTTTTGTGCATGGAGTCTGTTTTCTGCCTCCTCGAAAATCTCGTCGGCGTGAGCTTCGAACACCTTTTCGGTAATTTCCTCCTCACGGTGGGCAGGGAGGCAATGCTGTACCATAGCATCAGGCTTAGCAACAGCCATAATATCGTCATTTATCTGATAGCCGGCGAAAGCGATCTTACGTTTTTCGGTTTCGGCCTCTTCGCCCATTGAAGTCCACACGTCAGTGAAAAGGACATCGGCGTCCTTAGCAGCTTCGAGAGGAACGTCAGTCATTGAGAACTTGTCACAATACTGCTCGGCGAAATCGAGTACTTGCTGATCAGGCTGATAATCTTTTGGGCAAGCGATTGAAACACTCATACCGACCTTGAGTCCGCCAACGATGAGAGAGTTTGCCATATTGTTACCGTCACCGATGTAGCACATTTTGAGTCCATCGAAAGTACCCTTGAACTCACGGATAGTCATGAGGTCAGCAAGCACCTGGCATGGGTGGCAGAAATCTGTAAGGCCGTTTATGATAGGAATAGAACCATACTCAGCAAGGTCCTCGACTTCTTTCTGCTCAAAAGTACGGATCATAATACCGTCGAGGTAACGTGAAAGTACACGGGCAGTATCCTGAACAGGCTCACCTCTGCCGATCTGGAGGTCACGGTTAGAGAGAAACAGTGCCTGACCGCCAAGCTGGTACATACCTGTTTCAAAAGAAACTCTTGTACGGGTAGATGACTTCTGGAAGATCATACCGAGCGTCTTACCCTTGAGATGAGGGTGAGGAATACCATTTTTAAGCTCATATTTGAGCTGGTCAGCAAGGTTAAGAATATCAATTATCTCGTCCTTGGACATATCGAGCATTTTAAGTAAATGTTTCAAAAAAATCATCCTTTCAAATTTATTCAAGTACTTTTCTGAGAATATCAAGTCCCTTGTCGATCTCATCAAAGGTTATCGTGAGAGGGGGGAGGAATCTGAGCTTTGTTTTGGCAGTGAGAGCAAGCAAACCGTTGTCAAGGCAGGCCTTGCAGACATCGGCAGCAGACTTTGTTTTAAGTCTTACACCGAGCATGAGTCCGAGTCCGTCAACGCCTTCAACCTCGGAAAGCTCACTGAGCTTTGTTTTTAAGTATTCACTTTTTTTCATGACTTCATCGAGGAAGCCGTCAGCAGTAACCTTGTCGATAACTACGTTTCCACCGGCACAAGCGATAGGATTTCCACCGAATGTAGAGCCGTGAGTGCCCTTTGAAAGAACGTCACAGCACTTTTCGTTTGCAAGGCATGCACCAATCGGTACACCACCTGCAAGACCTTTGGCAAGCGTTGTTACATCAGGCATTTTGCCGTAATGCTGTGATGCAAGAAGCTTACCTGTTCTGCCGATACCTGTCTGAACCTCGTCGGCAATAGTGAGAATATCTCTCTTTTCGCACTCGTCAAAAATAGCGTCAACAAACTCCTGTGTGAGTGGGATAACTCCACCCTCGCCCTGTACAAACTCGAACATAACAGCACAAACCTTGCCATCATATTCATCAAGCTTTGCCCTGAGGTCGTCAGTATTGTTAGCCTCAACGTTGACAAAGCCTTCAGTGAACGGGAAGAAGTAGTTGTGGAACACGTCCTGACCTGTAGCCGAAAGGGTAGTCATTGTTCTTCCGTGGAAGCTGTTTACGAGAGTGATGATGATATTTCTCTCAGCGTCCTTACCGTACTTATCGAAGCTGTATTTTCTTGCAAGCTTGATAGCACATTCGTTAGCCTCAGCACCCGAATTTCCGAAGAACATCTTGCAATAGCCTGTTGAGTCACAGAGCTTGTTTGCAAAATCAGCCTGCACCTTTGTGTAGTAGTAATTAGAAGTGTGCTGAATACTTTTAACCTGATTGCATACAGCCTCAACCCAGTCTGAATCACAGAAACCAAGACTGTTTGTACCGATACCCGAACCGAAGTCTATGTATTCCTTGCCGTCCTCGCTTACAGCAGTACGATTTTCGCCACTTTCGAGAACAAGGTCATATCTGCCATAAGTACCCATGACATTTTTATTGAATCTTTCTATAGTATTCATCTGAGAAATCTCCTTTCGCAACGTTACATAAACTGCGTACCGATACCCTCGTTGGTGAGAAGCTCGATGAGGATTGAGTGAGGAACTCTGCCATCAATGATAGAAGTCTTTTTAACTCCACGTCTGACAGCTTCAACACAGCAGTCTATCTTAGGTATCATGCCGCCACTGATGATACCTGCCTTTTTGAGATAAGGCACTTCGCTTACGTTGACGGTCGGAATGAGTGTGGAATCGTCGTCCTTGTCCTGCAAAAGACCTGAAATATCGGTCATAAGGATAAGGTTTTCAGCTCTGAGGCATGATGCGATTCTTGCAGCGGCAGTATCAGCGTTTATGTTATAAGCCTGACCGTTTTCAGACGTTGCCACAGTAGATATAATCGGTACATAGCCGTTGTTAAGAGCGTCAAGAATAGGCTTTGTAGTTACCTTTTTGATTTCACCAACATAACCGAGGTCAACATCACCCTGAAGCTTTTCAGCAATAATCATCTGACCGTCACATCCACAAAGACCAAGAGCCTTGCCACCATGAAGCTGGAGTGCAGAAACAAGCTCCTTGTTGACCTTGCCTGTAAGCACCATTTTAACGATGTCGATAGTGTCCTTATCGGTGTAACGCAGACCGCCGATGAACTTGCTTTCGATGCCGACTTTCTTGAGCATAGCATTAATCTCAGGCCCGCCACCGTGAACGAGAACAACCTTTATGCCTACCTCAGTGAGCAGGACAATATCGCTCATGACAGCTTCTTTGAGGTGATCATTCGTCATAGCGTTGCCACCGTATTTAACGACAATGATCTTGTCGTGATATTTCTGTATGTATGGGAGTGCGTCAATCAATATCTGAGAACGCAACTTGTTTGTAATATTTTTGTTATCGTTCATGTTATCTATATCCCTTCTTATCAACACGCCTTGAAAGCGATGCTGTTACCATGAATTTGTTATGACCTGTAGTCACCGTTGATTTTAACGTAATCATAAGTCAGGTCACAGCCCCATGCAGTAGCTGAAAACTCGCCGTCACCGATAGATACCGAGATAGCTATCTCGTCTTCAAGCAGTACTTTTTTAGCCTCGTCCTCAGAGAACTCAATACCCGCACCGTTCTCACAAACGTGAATCTCACCGGCCTTTGATGAGAGCGAAACAGCAACCTTGTTTATATCAAACTCAGCGTCAGCATATCCGACAGCACAGAGTATTCTGCCCCAGTTTGCATCAGCACCAAACATTGCACACTTGAAAAGAGGTGAGCATATAACACTTTTTGCGACTGTTATAGCAGTGTCAAGATCCTTAGCACCCGAAACGGTACATTCAAGAAGCTTTGAAGCACCTTCGCCGTCCTTTGCAAGCATTCTTGTCATGTTCATCATAACGATATAAAGTGCCTGTTTGAAAGTATCAAAATCCTTACCCTCAGTGCAGATTTCAGTATTACCCGCCATGCCGTCAGCCATAAGAGCAACCATGTCATTGGTAGACTGGTCACCGTCAACAGACAGGCAGTTGTATGTAATCTTCACGACTTCGCCAAGAGCCTTACGGAGCATTTCAGTTGATACAGCACAGTCGGTAGTGATAAAGTTGAGTGTAGTAGCCATGTTAGGGTGGATCATACCACTACCCTTAGCCATTCCACCGAGGTGACATACCTTTCCGTCGAGTGTGAACTCAACAGCAACTTCTTTTTTCACCGTATCAGTAGTCATGATAGCAGTAGCAGCGTCCTCATTACCGCAAACGCACAATCCAAGTACCAGCTTTGGTAGAGCCTGTTGGATAGGCTCAATAGGAAGCACCTGTCCGATAACACCTGTTGACGCAACGATAACTTCCTCAGGCTTGATGTCAAGAGCCTTTGCAGTAAGCTCACACATCATTTCAGCCTTCTGTTCGCCGTCAGCATTGCAGGTATTGGCGTTTTTCGAGTTCACGATAACAGCACGGGCTTTGCCACCTGTTTTTGCAAGATTCTTCTTTGTAACAAGTATAGGAGCACCCTTTACCTTGTTCTGAGTGTACACTGCAGCAGCGTTGCACATAACGTCAGAAACAATAAGAGCGATGTCATTTTTCTTATTTGCAAGAGGGTTGACCTCACCGTCAGCAGGCTTTTTTATGCCACAGTAAACACCGCTTGCTTTAAAGCCCCTGGCTGCACAGACACCACCCTCAATATATTTATATCCCTCAAAATTCTTCATGTTTTATACCTCTATTCTTTTCCAAGCATGATATCCATGTTCTGAACGGCAGCACCGCTTGCACCCTTACCGAGATTATCAAAACGTGAGCAGAGCAGAATCTGTTCATCATTGCCGAACACGAAAATCTGCATATCATTGGTACCTGCAAGAGTGTTCGCAGCAAGGAAGCCGTCAGGCAGAGTATCCTTTCCGCCAAGCTCCATGACCTTGAGATATTTCTGTCCCTCATAGTGAGCAGAGAGTATCTCGTGAATGTCCTTTGGAGTGTAAGCCTTTGTCAAAGCCCTTGTGATAAGTGGTACAGACACAACCATACCGTTGTAATAGTCGTCTACGATAGGGTTGAACATCGGTTTATATTTCAGTCCGCAAACGTACTGCATTTCAGGCTGATGTTTGTGAGCCTGAGTCAGGGCATACTGACGTGGAGAGTACAATTCTTTGGACTTATCATCCGATTCGACAGCAGCGATCAGCTTCTTTCCACCGCCACTGTAACCTGAAACAGCGTGACAGGTTATAGGATAATCCTCAGGCAGAACGCCTGCCTGCACCAGTGGATAGACAAGTGAGATAAAACCGCTTGCATAGCATCCCGGATTTGCAACACGTCTGGAGTTTCTTATATTCTCCTTGTGCTGAGCCGAAAGCTCAGGGAAGCCGTAATCCCAAGCAGGATTTGTCCTGTGAGCAGTCGAAGCGTCTATTATTCTCGTGTCCGGATTTTCGCAAAGGCTGACAGCCTCGATAGCAGCAGCGTCAGGCAGACACAAAAAAGTTATGTCCGACTCGTTGATAAGACGCTTACGCTCAGAAGTATCCTTTCGCTTATCCTCGTCAATAGTCAGTATTTCAAGGTCATCACGTCCTTCAAATCTATCAAAGATCTGAAGTCCCGTTGTACCCTCTTTACCGTCGATAAAAACCTTAGTTTTCATTCAGAAACATCCTTTATTCAGCTAATTTTTTTCTTGTGTATTCGATCTGAGCCTTCACAGATTCAGGAGCAGGTCCGCCGTATGCCTTTCTCTGCATAACGCAGGTTTCAAGGCTGATAGCGTCATAAACGTCCTCATCGAAGCTCTCACAAAGAGCCATATACTCCTCCATAGGCAGAGTTTCAAGTGTAAGATTCTTTTCAATGCAGGTGTGAACAAGAGTACCTGTGATCTTGTAAGCATCTCTGAACGGAAGTCCCTTCTTTACAAGATAGTCGGCACAGTCGGTAGCATTGATAAAGCCCTTTGCTGCAGCGTTACGCATATTATCAGGCAGTACCTTCATAGTTTCGATCATCGGAATGAACGTAGTGAGGCAAAGCTTGACCGTATCAACAGCGTCAAAGATAGCCTCCTTGTCCTCCTGCATATCCTTGTTGTAAGCAAGAGAAAGACCTTTCATCATAGTGAGCAGGGTAGTGAGGTCACCATAAACACGACCTGTTTTACCTCTTATAAGCTCAGTAATATCAGGATTCTTTTTCTGAGGCATGATAGATGAGCCTGTAGCATAAGCGTCATCAAGCTCAATGAACTTGAACTCCCATGAACACCAGAGAACAATCTCCTCCGAGAAACGTGAAAGGTGCATCATGAGTATTGAGATAGCAGACGCAAGCTCAATACAGAAATCCCTGTCTGAAACGCCGTCGAGAGAGTTCTGAGTAATCTCGTCGAATCCGAGCAGATCGCACACACGCTGTCTGTCGATAGGGTAAGTAGTAGATGCCAGAGCACCACTTCCGAGCGGCATAATATTTGTACGCTTGTATGTATCCTCAAGTCTGCCAAGGTCCCGAAGGAGCATCTGAGCATAAGCCATAAGGTGATGAGCAAATGTTATAGGCTGAGCTCTCTGGAGATGAGTATATCCGGGCATAACAGTAGTAAGATTCTTTTCTGCAAGATTTACAAGAGTTGTGATAAGCTCAGAAACGAGATTTTCGATCTCTTTTATTTCGACCTTGAGGTTCATTCTTATGTCCAGAGCGACCTGGTCATTTCTTGAACGTGCAGTGTGAAGTCGCTTTCCTGTATTACCAAGACGTGAAGTCAGCTCTGCCTCGATGAACATATGCACATCCTCAGCAGCAGGGTCAAAGTGAAGCTCACCGTTGTCGATGTCCTTTAAAATACCCTTAAGACCTTTGATGATAGCCTTGCTTTCTTCGAGAGGGATAATTCCACATTCACCAAGCATAGTAGCATGAGCGACAGAGCCCTCAATATCCTGTTTATACATTCTTGCATCAAAGGAAATGGACGAATTGAAATCATTTACTCTCTCATCAATTTCCTTTGTGAATCTTCCAGCCCACATTTTGCCTGCCATAATAAAAATCCTTTCAATTTCAGAATCAATGTAAAAATGCAGGGGCAAAACAACTTGCAAACCGTCCGTTTTGTTGGACTGCTACAAAATCATCCTGCCCTGACATTTATATTTCAAATTTAAACTTCTCGGGAAAATCCTCTATCGCAGGGATTCCCATTAAACGTTCACCGGGAACAAATTACTTATTTTTTCTCTTTTCTTCGAGCTTGGCACGAACTTTGATTGGCAAACCAAAGAGATTGATAAATCCGGCAGAATCTGCCTGGTTGTAAACATCGTCCTCATCAAAAGTAGCTACTTCCTCGTCATAGAGTGTGTATGGTGAAGTTACGCCTGCATTGATGATATTACCCTTATAGAGCTTGAGTGTTACGTCACCTGTAACAGTTTTCTGAGTTTCGTTGACAAAAGCAGTCATTGCCTCACGGAGAGGAGTATACCACTGACCGTTGTAAACGATGTCAGCAAACTTGATTCCGAGATACTGCTTGATTCTTGCAGTTTCCTTATCGATAGTGATAGTTTCAAGAACCTCGTGAGCGTGGTAGAGAATAGTTCCACCGGGAGTTTCATAAACTCCTCTTGACTTCATACCAACAAGACGGTTTTCAACGAGGTCAGCAAGACCGATACCGTTTTCACCACCGAGCTTGTTAAGAGCAGCAACCATTTCAACACCGTTGAGCTCCTTGCCGTCGAGCATGGTAGGGATACCCTTTTCAAAGTGGATAGTGATATATGTAGGCTTGTCAGGAGCGTCGATAGGTGAAACGCCCATTTCGAGGAAGCCCGGCTTTTCATACTGTGGTTCATTAGCAGGATCTTCGAGATCAAGACCTTCGTGTGAAAGGTGCCAGAGGTTCTTATCCTTTGAGTAGTTAGTTTCTCTGTTTATTTTGAGAGGAATGTTGTGAGCCTCAGCATATTCGATTTCCTGTTCTCTTGATTTGATGTCCCAGATTCTCCAAGGAGCGATGATTTCCATATCAGGAGCGAAAGCCTTGATAGCAAGCTCAAATCTTACCTGGTCGTTACCCTTACCTGTACAACCGTGGCAGATAGCGTCAGCACCCTCAGCAATAGCGATCTCAGCGATTCTCTTAGCGATGATAGGTCTTGCGAAAGAAGTACCGAGAAGGTATCTGTTTTCATAAACAGCACCGGCCTGAACAGTAGGGTAAACATAATCCTGAATAAATTCTTCCTTGAGGTCCTCGATATAGAGCTTTGAAGCACCTGTCTTGATAGCCTTTTCCTCAAGACCGTCAAGCTCAGTACCCTGACCAACGTCACCTGAAACTGCGATTACTTCACAGTTGTTGTAGTTTTCTTTCAACCATGGAATAATGATTGAAGTATCAAGTCCGCCTGAATAAGCGAGGACAACTTTTTTGATTTCCTTTGCCATATTTATCTCCTCCGATTCTGATTTTTAAAAACGATACACCGATCGTTTCCGGTTACAAATAATATTATACATGATTTTCGCATAATGTCAATAGTTATACACGATTTTTAAAAAAATATACATAAAAACAGGTTATTTTGTGTATAAAGTTGGATTATATGCAGAAATTTATACAAAACAAGCTGAGTTATAAATGATTCGGCAAACGCATATAAATAATTGAGTATTGCAAAAACCGTAAATATACGATTATTATAGCACATATAGGCACAAATTGCAAGGAAATTTAGTATAAAACTACTTGAAAACAAGGGATTTTTTTGTTATAATACAAGTGAGTAAAAATAATATGAGAGAGGCAGGAGAATTTTATGTCAAATAGCAATATGGAGTCATTGGGATTCAGAAAACTGAGTGCTGAGGAGATTGAATCAGGCAGCTTCAATCCATTCCGAATGATAGGCAAGGACTGGATGCTTGTAAGTGCAGGCGACGAGAACGGCTGGAACACAATGACAGCATCATGGGGATTCATGGGAGTCATGTGGGGAAAGCAGGCAGTAACAACGGTTATCAGACCACAGCGTTACACAAAGGAGTTCATTGACAGCAACGAATATTTCACGCTCAGCTTTTATGACGAGGACATGAGAACGGCACTTGCATACTGTGGAAAGTACAGTGGCAGGGACGTTGACAAGGCAGAGCAGACAGGTCTTTCACCTGTTTTTGTGGACGGTACAACAGCGTTTGAGCAGGCAAAGACGGTAGTAGTCTGTAGAAAGATGTACGCACAGCCAATGGGAGCTGAGTTTTTCACAGACAAATCAGCAGATGAGCAGTGGTACGCAAACAAGGACTATCATGTTGCATATGTTGCTGAGATCGTTGGGGTATACGTTAAGTAATACGGAATTTACTTAGGAGAGCTTAGTAAAGTAGTCAATACTTTGTAGACACAAAAAAGAATCAAGCTGCCAGATCA
>JAUNJM010000054.1 GCA_030533265.1 Ruminococcus sp.
AAGATAAAGATCATGAAGCTAAAGATGATGAAAATGTCTTTTCCGGAAGTAAAATGGAATGTGAGAATATGAAAATCAGTGGACCGTATGCTGAAATAATTGATTCTCCTTTTTCTGGTGTTGCGTTATATTCAAATGATGATAGTTGTACTTATACGCAGTCATTTAAAGAAGAAACGAACGATTTTATTTTGTGCGGAGCTTCTGATAATGAATTAACTGCTAAAGTAGATTTACTTGTTGGAGGAATCAACGTAGGTACGTTTACGTTTACAGGAACGGAACCTACAGAATGTGTTCTTTCTGGTATTACCCACGACTCTGGAAACCAGACCGTTAAATTAGTCGCTTCGGGGGATGATGGAACGTGGGATGCTTTTGTTGATTATTTAGTAATTAAATAAAGAAAATATAATTAAGAGGTCGCTTCGGAGATGGAACGACCTCTTGTTTATTGTGTAGCACCTAATTTTGTGCTGGATGTTTTGTTTTCTGTTATCTCGTATTACGAGGTGATTAATTTATGCTTTAGGGCACTCAAACGCAAGCATAACTTTAAGTGTATACTCTCACCTTTACCCCCGTGAAGAAGAACGCTCTTTAAATATACTAAATAAAATCGGGGATAATTCGGGGATAAAAGAATAAAAGTGCCTATTTTAGGCACTTTTTTGCTATATGGTGGAGGCGAGGAGAGTCGAACTCCTGTCCGAAAATCAATCCCCACGAACTTCTACGAGTGTATTCTGTTATTGTGGTTAGACCATTTCCCTCAGACAAAGGCAAACAGACAAGCCCTTGAAATCAGTAGACCGTAGTACATCAAGCGGTTACAGCCGTCACCGTCTGACGTTCACCACTATTCGACGCCTTACCCTGAGCCGTGGTAATCAAAGGGCAGACGAGCAGCTATTAAGCAGCTGCTAATTCAAAATTATCTTTGTCGTCTAATTTTAAAACGTGTGCCGTTTAAAGAGTCTGCACAACTCTACTCGCTTATCATGCTTCAAAATCCCCGTCGAAACCTTTACGCCCCCATTATCTTGCCCTGTCCTTCAAGGCTCTTTCAATATCTCTCTGAGCAGCTTTTTTTGCTAAATCGTCACGTTTGTCGTGGAGTTTTTTACCTTTGCAAAGTCCAAGTGCAAGTTTTACCCTGCTACCTTTGAAGTATAATGCCAAAGGAATCAGCGTTAAACCTTCCTGCTTAACCTTGCCGAGAAGTCGCATAATTTCTCGCTTGTGTAAAAGAAGCCTGCGTACTCTCATAGGGTCACGGTTGAAAATATTTCCTTTTTCGTAAGGGGAAATGTGCATACCTTTTACCCACATCTCACCATCATCAATACTGCACCAGCTGTCCTTGAGATTAGCTCCACCGTTTCGTATTGATTTTACTTCCGTTCCCACAAGCTCAATTCCACATTCAATTTGTTCAAGAACAAAGTAATCTTGTCTAGCTTTTCGGTTGTCTGCAATTTGTTTTGTACCTGATTTGTCGATTGCCATGTCCTTAAACACCTACCTTTAATGAATTTGCATTTAATTATAACACCATTTTTAACCCCTGTCAAGACGGAAATGCTGTAACTTGTCCACGTTAAAAGTCATATTTTCATGCCTTTAAACATATTTTATACTAAAACATAAATGCCGTTTCTGAAAGGGTGGTTTAGTATGTTTTTGAACATCAAAGTCAAACGCCGATTTGTTATTATCCTTCTTGTTTTAGTAGTCGTAATTTCTATGAGTATTACAGCTATAAGTATATCCGTAAGTAAAAATCATTCAAAACTAGTGCCTATATTTATGTATCATAGTATTGTTAAAGATGAATCAAGTTGGAATGATTATGTGCTGTCACCTGTCGAGCTTGAAAAAGACCTTATCTGGCTGAAAGAACATGGCTATGAAACCGTGTTTGTCAAAGATCTTATAAGCTATGTTTCTGGTAATTTACAGCTTCCCGAAAAGTCTGTAGTTATTACGTTTGATGATGGTAGTTACAATAATTTTACATACGTTCTGCCACTGCTTGAAAAGTATGATATGAAAGCAACTTTTTCTATAGTGGGCGCTTATTCCGAGTATGCCTGTGAGGAGGCTGAACCTAATCCACTGTATTCGTATCTCGACTGGAGCGACATAATAAAAATGGATAAAAGCAAGCATTGTGAATTTGCGAATCACACATATAATATGCACTCTCTTGATGACCGTCAGGGCTGCAAAATTAAAAATGACGAAACCTATGAACAGTTCCGTCACGAGTTTTTAGCTGATATTTTCAACACCCAGCACCTGCTTGAGGATAACTGCAAAATATCTCCGAAGGTTTTTGCATATCCATTTGGATTCACCTGTGAACCTGCACAAAGGCTTGTGAAAAACTCAGGCTTCAAAGCAAGTCTTGGTGTGCAGGAAAGGATAAACACAATAACTGTCGGTGATGAGGATTGCCTTTTTGATCTCGGCAGATTCAATCGTCCTTCATTTGTTGACACCGAAAGCTTTATGAAAAAGTGTGGACTCGATTAACCCTTTTTCTCCTTGAAATTCATCATAGAAAGACTGTTTTATAAGCATAATGTTTATAAAGCAGTCTTTTCTTGTAAAATTATACTTGAAAGTACAATATGAAGAAAGTGTATTTAATTTCAGAATTGTAAATTAATTGTGCTTAATCGTTTGAGCTTTCATCTCAACTGATGTGACTGAAAAAGGGTGTTGTATGGAATCAGCGTGGTTGACTTTTGTACGCTTTTATGGTAAAATGTATTTTAAAGGATTATTGTAAAAACGGAGGCGTTATTATGGCAGTACTTAAATTGACACCCGCATTCAAGGACTATATATGGGGTGGTACACGTCTGAGAGATGATTTTCAGAAAGACTGCGATTTTGATAAAATCGCTGAAAGCTGGGAACTCTCTTGTCACAAGGACGGCCCTAGTGTTATTGCAAACGGTGAGTTCAAGGGGCTTACTCTTGCTGAGTATATCGAAAAATCAGGGAAGTCTGTGCTTGGAACTGACTGCGAAAAGTTTGAGAACTTTCCTATCTTAATAAAGCTTATTGATGCAAAGGATAATCTTTCTGTTCAGGTGCACCCTGATAATGAATATGCTCTGCGTGTTGAGGGTGAATATGGCAAAACAGAAATGTGGTATATAGTTGACTGCGATGAGGGAGCAACGCTTCTTTATGGTTTCAAGGATACTATTTCAAAGGATGAGTTCGCACAGAGAATCGCTGATAATACTTTGCTTGAAGTTACAAATGCTGTACCTGTTAAAAAGGGTGATGTATTCTTCATTCAGGCAGGAACTCTCCACGCTATCGGAAAGGGTATTCTTATTGCTGAAATCCAGCAGAACTCAAATACTACATATCGTATATATGATTATGGTAGGGTAGGCAATGACGGTAAACCGAGAGAGCTTCATGTAGAAAAAGCAAAGGATGTAACAGATCTCGGACCTGCAAAGGCATATCCGGAAACGCCTGCAGAACAGTTTGACGGATATACATTAAAGCTTTTGTCATCATGTGATTACTTCACAACTTATGCTGTTGATGTTGATTCAAATGCTGTTTTTGAGGCTGATGAGAAATCATTTATGAGTCTTCTCGTCCTTGAAGGAGAGTGTACGATTTCAGCCGATGACAGTGTATGTGCTAAAATGGGTGACAGCGTGTTTGTTCCTGCAGGAACAGGCAAGGTTACTGTTAATGGCAAGTGCAAAGCTATTCTTACAAAGGTTTAAGCAAAGGTAGTTTTGTCGCTAAAAAACAGAGAGAGGAAACCAATAATGAGTTATTACATTGGTATTGACCTTGGAGGTACAAATATAAAAGCAGGTGTTGTCGATGAAAAATTCAATATCATCGCAAAAGCAACCTGTAAAACGAATCTTCCACGACCTGGTGAAGAGATTTGTGCAGACATGGCGGCTGTTGCTGCAGAGGCTGTGCAAAAAGCCGGACTTACTATGGACGATATTCATTCGGTGGGTATCGGTGCTCCGGGAACTGCTAATTCACAGGACGGTATTATTGAATATTCAAATAATCTTGGTTTTTTGGATTTTCACATATCAGAAAACATGAAAAAACATATATCAAAGCCTTGCTATGTTGAAAATGATGCCAACGCAGCAGCTTACGGAGAGTATCTTGCGGGTGCTGCAAAGGGCGCTAATGACGCTGTTTGTATAACACTCGGAACGGGTGTCGGTGGTGGAATAATCATCAACGGGAAAATATATTCAGGATTCAATTTTGCAGGAGCAGAGATAGGACATACAGTAGTTGATCCGAACGGCCCACAGTGTACTTGCGGAAGATATGGCTGTTTTGAGGTGTTCTCATCAGCAACGGGACTTATCCGTATGACTAAAGAGGCTATGGAGCAGAATAAGGATTCGCTTTTGTGGGCTGAAAGTGAATTGCAGGGCAAGGTTTCTGCAAGAACAGCTTTCAACGCTATGCGACAGGGTGATGCTGTGGCTAAAGATGTTGTGGACAAGTATATTAAATATCTAGCTTGTGGAATCACAAATACGATAAACATATTCCAGCCTGATATTCTATGTATCGGCGGTGGAGTATGCAATGAGGGTGACCCTTTGCTTTTGCCACTTAAAGAAATTGTTGCAAAAGAAGTTTATACAAGAAATTCTCCTAAGAATACAGAGATCGTTATAGCAAAGCTCGGTAACGATGCAGGTATTATCG
>JAUNJM010000055.1 GCA_030533265.1 Ruminococcus sp.
GATAATCGGACCATCTTTTCGGTTTTGTCACCGATTTTCCGTTTGAGGACATTTACCTCTTCAAGAAAACCCTTATCAATCAGACTTTCAACAAGCTTTTTTCGCTTAACACTTATGGTAGTATCAAGGAACTTATCGACTTCCCTTTTATTCTGAACACCTTTAAGATATTCAAGAGCATTTTTCTCCTGTTCAGTAAGCTCCTCAGAATCTATGCTTTTATTAGCAAGTGCATAGTGCTGAGTAATGTTATAGCTGAACCCTGTAGGAACTACCGTTTTGAATGCATCAAAATATGTGCAGAAAGTATTATCCTTTAACCAGAAGATTATCTTGAGCATTTCATCATTTAAAAGTGACGGCGTGTCGATAATACTTATCATCGGTTTCAGGTTTTCATTGAAGTGCGTATCCTCATAGATTCTCGTCACAAAACCAATAGACTTCCGATTTCCTCTGCCAAACGGTACTAAAACTCTTGCACCGATTGTAAGATGCTCTTTAAGCTCTGGAGGCACTATATAGCTGTATTCGCAGTCAAAACTATAAGCTGCACGGTTTATAGCAACCTTAGCAACCGTCATGATACCACGCATACGCTTATCCTCCTGAATCAAATTAACTCTTTAAGCTTGGGTCTTCGATAAATCTGTATTCGCTTGAGGCAAACTCCTCAACTGCAGTTTTAACAGGCTTTTCATCAAGTATGATCTTATTGTTGCAAGCCTCGTCAGTAATATCTCTTGCTCTTTTTGCAACAGCTATTACAAGTGAATAATAACTTTCATTGTTTTTCAAAATCTGAACTACTGCCGGTCTAAGCATTTTTCAACACCTCATCAATTAATTTTATTATATCTTTATTACCAGCCTTGAATTTGTCAGCAACATTGTTTTCTGCCTTTGCTGACTCAAAGACTGTATTGAAGTCATTAACTGCATCTTCCAAAGCGTCATTCATGATAACATAATCATATTTACACGCTTTCTCTATTTCACCTTTTGCTTCTGCTACACGTTTTGCAATAACGTCACAAGTTTCAGTTCCACGTTTTCTTAAACGTCTGTCAATTTCCTTAACAGACGGTGGAAGAATAAAAAGCAACACTGCCTCAGGCATAGCTTTTTTTACCTGAAAAGCTCCCTGAGTTTCAATTTCAAGTATAACATCAATACCTTTTTCAAGCTTTTCAACAACAGGTCCTTTCGGAGTACCGTAATACTTTCCTACAAATCCTGCGTGTTCAAGAAACTCATTATTATTTATCATATTTTCAAACTGTGCATCTGTCAAAAAGTTATAATGCACTCCATCAATCTCACCCTCACGAGGAGTTCTAGTGGTACAGGAAACGGAATAGAACACGTCTTTCCCCTTGAAGACTTCTGCAAGTATTGTACCCTTGCCACAACCAGACGGTGCAGACACCACAAACAATTTTGCTTTACTGCTCACTGATATCATCCTCCTCATCAATTTCAAGACGACCTGCAACAGTTTCAGGCAACACTGCTGAGAGTATTACATGGTCACTATCCATAATAATTACTGCTCTTGTACGTCTGCCATAGGTTGCATCAATTATAGTACCCTTATCCTTAGCCTCCTGAATCAGACGCTTTATAGGGGCTGAATCAGGAGAAACAATGGCAATGATTCTTGAAGATGACACCATATTGCCGAATCCTATATTCAAAAGCTGCATATTATCCTCCGATTACTCAATATTCTGAATCTGTTCTCTTATTTTTTCAATTTCGGATTTCATATCAACAACGAGCTTAGTAATACTAAGGTCCTGGGCTTTTGAGCCGATAGTATTAGTTTCACGGTTAAGCTCCTGCACCAAAAAATCGAGCTTTCTGCCAACAGGCTCGCTACTGTTGATAAGATCACGGAACTGTGCTATATGGCTTCTGAGTCGCACTGTTTCCTCGTCTACAGCAGTTTTTTCAGAGAAGATCGCAACCTCAGTAACGACTCTTTGTTCGTCAATATTTCTGTCGCCGAGTGTTTCCTTTATTTTAGCATAGAGCCTATCCTCATACGCTTTAGTAACGCTTGGCGATTGGGTTTCTATTTTGCCGACAGCATCTTCAAGAAAGTCGAGTCTTGAAGTAATATCGTCATACATTTTCATGCCCTCTACTACACGCATTTCAACAAAGCGTTCAAGAGCTTTTTCTGCAACTGCTTTGACCTGTGCCCATACCTCTTCCTCGTCCTCAGTAATCTTAACTACTGTAAATATGTCAGGCAGACGCAATATTTTAGAAAGCGTAAGATCATCGTCCAGATCAAGCTCATCGGCAGAATCTCTCAGTGCATTCAGATACCCCAAAGCCAACTCTTTATTGACTTGTATCTGGGCATTGACTCCATCCTGGTTATAGATAAGTACCGACACCTCTACTTTACCTCTTGAGATGTCATTATTAAGCAATGCCTTAAGCTTTTCGTCCAAATATCCATAGGCTTTCGGAGTTCTTGCTGAAAACTCATAATATCTATGATTTACTGAACGAATTTCAACCATTATTTCACGGCTTTCGGTCACAACACGTTCTCTGCCAAAGCCTGTCATACTCTTTATCATTAAAACTATCCTCTCTTTTAGATATTATCTTATTATATCATTTTTACAGATATTAATCAAGTTTTAGACATGGAATATTAATATTAAGTTTACTCAAAAAACATAATTAATCCCTGTGTTTAACACAGGGATTAATAAATACATTTATCATACTATCTCTCCAAACGTATCTGGATGCTCAGGGTCAAACTGCTCGTTTGCCCACATTACTGTGACAAGATTTTCTGTTTCACTGAGATTTATAATATTGTGCGTCCAACCAGGTATCATGTGAATTGCCTTGATGTCATCACCTGAAACTTCAAATTCAACGATTTCATCAGTACCGATCTTACGTTCCTGAATAAGACCATGACCCGATACAACAATGAAAAACTCCCACTTGCTGTTGTGCCAATGTTGCCCCTTTGTGATTCCGGGCTTGCTTATGTTTACCGAAAATTGTCCATGATCTGATGACTTTAAAAGCTCTGTGAATGAACCACGCTCGTCCACATTCATCTTCAATGGAAAACAAATTTTTTCTTTCGGTAAGTATGTAAGATACAAGCTGTAAAGTTTTTTCGCAAACGAGCCATCAGGAATGCTTGGCATAACAAGAGTTTTGGGTTGCTCCTTGAAAGATTCAAGCAGGTCAACAATTTCTCCCAGTGTGACTTTATGCGTGGTCGGTACATAACAGAACTTACCATCCGAAACTTCACGAGAAGTCAAACCATTGTATTCTACACCATTGATAACTTCTCCGGCTGCGGGATATTCACAGTGCTTCTCTGTACCTTCAAGCAAGTCATACATCGCTTCAACCAGATCATCAATATACAAAAGCTCAAGCTCAATGTTTCTGTCGTTTACTGTGAATGGTAAATCATTTGCTACAGCATTGCAGAAGGTTGACACTGCACTATTATAGTTTGGTCTGCTGTGTCCCATGAGATTTGGGAAACGATAAACTGCTACTTTGACACCATGCTCTTTTGCATAATCAAAGAAAAGATTCTCGCCCTCGTATTTTGACTTACCATAATCCGACTCACCATAACGGCCAATCATAGTTGCCTGAATTGATGATGATACCATTATCGGAGCTTTGTTATTGTATTTTTTCAATGTGTTGAGCAAGTTTTCAGCAAACCCAACATTACCTGTCATAAACTCTGACGGGTCCTTTGGTCTGTTTACACCCGCAAGGTTAAAGACAAAATCACATTTCTGACAATAATCCTCAAGCTCAGCCTGAGTTGAATCTATGTCATACTCATAAATCTCATGAATATTTATATTGGGACGTGTACGATTTTTGTTATCCCTGATATTGCACAGATTTGCCGTCAAGGCAGTTCCGACCATACCTTTCGCACCTGTGACAAGTATATTCATTTTATCATTCCTCTCTTGAAGTGTTAAAGTTTCTCTTTCTGCGGAAAGTGATTAGTATACATATCAATCCTCCGACTGCACTGCCAAAGACGTTATTTAAAACATCATCAAACTCACAGCAGCCATGTCTTGACACAAGCTGAATAAACTCAATAATCGTAGAAAATAATGCAGTCGATAAAAGCAAGAATTTAAATGTTTTAAATTTATTTGTTCGTGTTTCATTAAGGTGAATTGCTATAATAAAAAATCCAAATGGCATGAACACAATCAGATTAAAAAGGTTATCAATTATCAGATTGTCAGACCCATGTCTGAATATTTCTATATATGACCAGAACGGCATTAGCTTATAAGATACCTCATTATTGGGTAGTCTGATAAAGAATGTCATAACAATTATAAACAAAATGTACGACGGAAACACGGATATTGATAGTCGTTTCAGAAAGCCTATTTTTTTGCCCTTATAATATGTCGCAATATATACAACAGAAAAAAGCAAAATCAGGATTATCGTTATTTTCCACTCAAGTGATATGCGACCAAGAAAATAGTGAGTAACATCCCACAACTTCAGGATTGCCTTTTTAGAAAACAATTCAGATATCAACATAAATATATAAACCAACATTAAAAATTATAAGTTAGAATTTAC
>JAUNJM010000002.1 GCA_030533265.1 Ruminococcus sp.
AACTACCGGCGAAGTTTTCTAAAACTTTTGTAACGCATCATTGACAAACCAACAACAGCACAAAAAAGCAACGACATCAAATCGTTGCTTTTAATATCAGTGTTCAACTACAGTGGAATATGTTTTTTCTCCCAATTTAAAATACGCTGTAACTCCATTGAGATATTCCTCAGGCATTTCGAGATTATTTCCTATAACAAATACTTTTCCCGAACCTGCTGCAGTAGTTTTTCCATCTTCAATAACACTCTTGTAAGCCTTTGAAATATCAAACGTCTTGGTATTACCAAACTGAGGAACATTATAATACAGTTGTAATTTGTCAACATTTAAAACATCAGACTCATTTGCAGTGAGCAGAAATCTCAGACCATAAATGCCGTTACCCTTGTCAACAAGCTGATACTGTACATCATCAGGTCTTGGAAGCACGTTTACAACAAAGTTATATTTCGTACCATCATTTGATTTGGTAGCAAACATTTTAGTTGCACCAGCCTTCAAACCCTTTACCTCTACATAACTAGGCGTAAATTTTATATCAAGACAACCTGTAACCATATATGACCATTTATACATATTCGCATCTATCGGATTTACCGTTGAAATACATAATGTATCACCTTCATAGAGGCTATACTCCTCTTTGAATCCGTGATTTTCGAACATATTGAACATCTGGACATTGTAAGTTATAGTTTTTTCAAAACCATATTTTTTGATTCCCGTAATAGTCACCGTTATCTTATCGTCCTCAGGGAATTTTTCACCAACAGAGAAAATGATACATTTTTTCATACCATAGTTCTGATTGTCAACATTCAGATAAACTCCACTCATATCCTGACAGGTCGAGTCTATATCCCAGCTTTTTCCGAGCTTACTTGAAGTAACCTTTACTTTTACATTTGCAAGAGATGGTTCATCATAAGCATTTCCCAATGTACATGAAAAAGCATACGTCTTTGCAAAAACCGAGTCATAAATCTCATAAGGCATATTTTTTGCAGGCCAACAGATATAATCACCGGTAAAATTCTGTGTGCGGGAAAAGTCATGAGCATACATACCTGAATACTTTGTAACATTTCCGAATCCTGTATAGAGCATTTTAGGATTAAGTATCCAACGTCTGTGACCGACAACCTCAATATTGCGAGTGTCCGAATCGTCCATATACCCGAAAATCGTTCCGGGAATATTCTCATATCCCATTGCAATATTTGAATGACTTGTTCCGCTATATCCCAGATTGTAAAGATCGGTTGACATACCTGCAGGCTGTGTCGGAGTATGCGAAAGTAGATCGTTTACTGCATTCACAAGACTTCCTGCCTGACACATTTCAATAAATTCGTCTTTTATCTGCAAATCAGCAGGCAATCCTGCAACAAATCTGCAAAAGTTTACAGCATTAAGTGCTTCAGTCTGTTCATCATAAGCAATTTCGCCCTTTTCATACGGTGATGTAAGTGAATATTCTTCAGTATATACACTTCCACCGCTTGTTGTAAAAGGATACTGATTAAAACGATCAATTATTTCCTGCTGTGTCGGATTATTAAGGTCATAAGCCGAAGTCGTCAAAGCTCCTGCAACTGCAACCACTGCCATTGCAAACGAAATTGTAATTGTTTTTTTAATAGCACAACTGAATTTCATAGCTGATCCTCCATTTAGTATATAAAAAGTCCGGAGTTGATTCAGCAAGCATATTCTCTTACAGAAACAACAACCGGACATTTTATTTAAAAATTATCTGTGCTTACGAACAGCTTTTTTCTTAGCATTATGATTCTGCCACATAACCCAGAGTGTAGGAGCAATACAGTTTGAAGAATACACACCTGCGATCATACCAATAATCAATGGTAATGCAAAACTGATGATTGATGTGATTCCAAAAATTGAACATACGATACAAACTGTTGTCATTGCAAGAACTGTTGTAACAGTTGTATGGATTGAACGACCTACTGTCTGAGTGATAGACATATTTACAAGCTCAGTAAGCTCCATTCTGTTGCCATAGAGGCGACGGTTTTCTCTGATACGGTCATAAATAATGATAGTTGCATTAATGGAATAACCGAGAATTGTAAGCAATACTGCCATGAAGTTTGCATTTATATCGAATCTTAAAATGATGAAGCAACCGTATACCATGCACATATCATGTAAAAGTGCTACTACTGAGAAGCAGCCTGCTGAAAGACCACCGATCTTTTTGAATCTGAAGCCGATATAAATTACAGTAATAACAGCTGCAAATGCACAAGCTACAAGACACTTTAAGAAGAAGTCGATACCGTTTGAAGCAGCAACGTCACTTGATTCAAGAAGTTCGAGATTGTTATCTGGAAATTTTTCTTCAAGATCATCCTTGAGTGTGTTCTGCTTCTGTTCACTGATACCCTTCTTGGAAGCAAACTGCAGCTTTATTGTTGTGTCATCACTTGCAAAGTTTGTACCTGTTGTAACGATTGCAGTTTCGTTAATAGAATCCTTAACAGTAGTTGCAACCTCTTTTGTATCAATATCGCCCTCATATGTGTATGTGATGATAGTACCACCTTTGAACTCAATAGCAACGTTTGGCTTGATTGTGAATGAAAGCACAATGAACAATGCAATAAGTCCACATGAGATTGAATAGAATACCTTTTTCTTTGAGTAAACCTTAAGAGTTTTTCTTTCCTTGGCAGTTTCCTTAGCACCATAGAATGAACGCTTCTTGAATGCCTTGAACTTTGAAAGGGATGAAAGCATAAGTCTTGAGCAGAAGATACCGAAAACAAAGTTAAGAATAATACCAACAAGCAATGTATAACCAAGTGAATAGATAGTACCCGCTGTTGAAGCACCGAATGCTGCAAACAATGGCTTAAGAAGTGTACCGAACAAGCTGTCTGTTGGTCCGAAAGCACCCATGAGAATAATTGCTACGAATGCAACAGTGATGTTACTGTCGAACACTGATGACCATGCTCTCTTATAACCGATTTCGATAGCACCGTTAAGTGTCTTACCGTTGTTAAGCTCTTCCTTGATACGCTCTGCAGTGATAACGTTAGCGTCAACACCCATACCTATAGCAAGTATGATACCTGCAATACCAGGAATTGTGAGCGTAAAGCTTTCGATATTTCCAAAGAATCCTGATACACAAGCGATAGTACCTGCAACCTGTCCGAACAGAGCAATAGCTGCAACGAATCCAGGAAGCTTGTAAACGATCATCATATAAAGTGCAATGATAAGGAAAGCGATTGCTCCTGCAATTACCATTGCATCTCTTGCGCCTGAACCAAGTGTAGCAGAAATGATGTTATTGCTTGTTGTTTCAAGCTTAAATGGAAGTGAACCTGCATTAATCTTATCAGCAAGAGCCTTTGCAGAATCATAAGTAAAGTTGCCTGTAATCTGGCACTTGCCACCTGTGATAGGTTCATTTACGTTTGGTGCTGAAATGCACTTATCGTCCATCCAGATAGAAATCTGTCCATTTGTTGCTGAAAGCTCATTTGTTGCCTCAGCGAACTTCTGAGAACCGCTTGATTTGAGGTCAAGGCTTACAACATATTCAACCTGACCATTATCGTTATTTATCTGACGAGCTTCAGCTTTATCAACGTCAGTACCCTGAATAACGATCTCACCTGTTTCGTCGGCACCCTTTCTGAATGTGAGCAATGCTGTTTCACCAAGCTCTGCAACAGCAGCTTCAGGGTCGAAGTCAGCTTCTCCTGCCTGCCATGGGAATGAAACTATTACCTTATTTGTTGTATAGTCAACATAAACCTCGCTGTCTGTGATATTAAGGCTTACCAGACGCTGTTCAATAGTTGCCTTTGCAGCATCCATTTCTGTTTCTGTTGCCTTGTATCCGTCAGCAGGTTCAAAAGTTGCATTAACACCACCCTGGATATCAATTCCCCAACGAATTTCGTCTACACCTTTAATATATGTTGTTTTTATATCTCCGAACTGGCTATATATTCCCTTATAAGTAAGTCCTGCAAACGCAAGGATACATAACAAAACGATAAAAAACACTGGTTTTTTTGTACGACGCACAATTAATCCTCCTAAAACTTATTAGCAGATCACATTTGCATTACAATCTGCCAGAATATAATACTTAATTATTATAGTGCTTTTCCCCATAAAAGTCAAGCATTATTTTCAAAAATCCCTATTTTATCTTATAAATTTCGTTAAGCATGTACAAAACATAGAACTTATCTTTACTTCCCCACAAATATGTCATTTTTTCTGAATAAATCAGCATACAGAATCAATAACACTTAACAGCAGACATTTTATGAATTTTTTATATGTAAATTAATACAAAATACTTAATTTAAAGCTTCTCATAATTATAAAAATCACTGAATATTATTCAACTTGCTCCAAAAGTTTGACAAATGCTCGAAAATACGCTATAATACAAGCACAATAAACAAATTGGAGGACTTGAATAATGAAAAAATCAGAAATCATTTCTGTAATCGCAGAAAAAACATCATCTACAAAAAAAGATGCTGAAAAATGTTTAAATGCTGTAATTGACACTATCACAGATGCTTTGAAAAAAGGTGAAAAGGTTTCTATCACAGGTTTCGGTACATTTGAAGTCCGTAACAGAGCTGCAAAGGATGCTATCAATCCTGCTACTAAGACACCAATTCACGTGCCTGCTAAAAAAGTTCCTGCTTTCAAGGCCGGAAAAGCTCTTAAAGAGGCTGTTGATAAATAATATATAGCATAAAAAAGGAGATAAACATTATTATGGATACAACAAAAAAAGCTGTTGCTGAAAAAGAAGTAAAAAAAGCAAAGAAAGCAACTGCAACTAAGAAAACCGATGCTAAAAAACCTGCTGCTAAAAAGACTGCTCCTAAGGCTGAGGCGAAGAAGGAAACTGTTGTTTTGCAGTTTGCTGGCAAGGAATTTGCTATGGATGCTGTAGTTGAAGCTGCAAAGGCTGACTTCAAGGCTAACAACAAGGGTTGTGTAAGATCTATTAACGTTTATGTAAAACCTGAAGAAGATGCTGCTTACTATGTTGTTAACGGCAAGGTTACAGGTAAGGTTGAACTTTAATTATGAGTTTACACCAAAAAAGGTATCACATCTGTGATACCTTTTTTATTTTGCTTTTTTATAGTGTTTTCTCTATGCTATGTCTGACTTTGTTCAGCTCATCAAGGAAAAGCAGTTGCGTCTGATTAAGCTTATGCTCTTTACGACATATAAGCAGATCACAGTAGGTTTTTTTCAGGTCTGAACAATTAAGCTGTACAAGCCCATAACGTTCAAGCTCCTGCTCAGGTAATGGACAACTCCACATATATGCGTCATCGGTAAGGCTTAGTATCGAGATTGCCGTTGCTTGATTATTGACAATCACCAGCTTGCCGTCAGAGTTTTTTCTATCTGTTTCATCTGTAATTTCCATAAGATCACTCAGCATATCAGAAGTTACTGACTGTTGCAGTGCAAGAGGACATCTTTTGCTGACAAGCACCACACGGTCATAGCTCCACACCTCAGTTGAAACCAGCTTTTTCTCATCAAGAATAGAAGAATAGAATTTATCAAACTGCTTGCTGTATCTGATGATACCAAGTTCATATTCACTATCGGCAACAAGATCTATCGTTTGTAAAGAATCTGATTCTATCAGATTTATATCAACTGTTTTTTTCTTTTCAAGTCTTGTGAGAAACAGTGTAAAAGCATGGGAAATATAGCCTCCACCCGGTATCAGAATACGAAAATCCACTCTATCAACAGAGTCATTCTTGTAAAGTGCTTCTATCTTGTCCATTTCAGCAAGTATGTTCTGAGCGTGTTTCAAAAACTCCCTGCCCTTTTCAGTCGGCACAACTCCCTTTACTGTACGCTTGAAAATCTCTACTCCAATCTCCTGCTCAATTTCCTTGATAGCCTTTGAAAGATTCGGTTGTCCCATATAAAGCTTTGACGCTGCTTTCGTGATAGATCCAAGCCGTTCCACCTCAAGCATATATTTCAGGTGCAAAATATTCATATCTCCACTCCTCCTGACAGATATTCCAATTATACAATACCAATCATATATAATTATACATACTTCGAAATCAAAAGTCAACATCACAAAACAGTTTTCGTATAATTCACAAACCAAAATCATATTATATACAAACCACTGTAGGACATACACTGGATATAACATGAGAGGAATGATTGTAAAATGATCAAGAAAAAACTGCTTACGGCAATATGTTTCGGACTTATGTGCACCTTTGTTGGAGTTATGGGATACAACGCAGACAAGCGATTGGTGCTTGAAACCGCCTCAACAAACCTCTCCGACGCAACAAATAAGCCTGTTATCGTACTTGATGCAGGTCATGGTGGCCCTGACGGAGGGTGTGTGAGTGTAAACAACATGCTTGAAAAGGACATAAATCTGAATATTCTGCTGTCACTGAGAGATATGCTTCATGTTATGGGCTTCGACGTTCACTGCACCCGTGAAACTGATATTTCCATTCACGATGAAGGCATTGTCGGTATCGGTAAGCAGAAAAAATCTGATATGGATAATCGTCTTGCACTTTTCAACAAGTTCCACAATGCTCTTGCTATTTCAATACACCAGAATCAGTTTACCGATGAAAAATACAGTGGTGCTCAGATGTTCTATTGTCCAAAAGTTGCAGGCAGTGAACAGCTTGCAATGGTTATGCAAAAGCAATTTGTTGCAAAGTTACAACCGGAAAATACCCGTGAAATCAAACCTGTCGGCAATGAGCTTTTTCTGCTTAACAACGCAAAATGCCCTGCCGTAATGATAGAATGTGGATTCCTGTCCAATCATGAGGAGGCTTCAAAGCTTGAATCAGAGGACTATCAGAAACAAGTAGCTTTCACTATTTTCAGCGGAATAACAGAGTATCGCATAATGAATATATAATGACTGTTGATTGATTCCTTTTCTGTATCCTTTAGCACAAAATAAAAAAGAGGCTATCCAGACTTTCAATGATAAATAAGTCCATGTATCATTGATTCAAGTTAAAATAGCCTCTTTTTTTAATAATTCCTATATAATGTCCACTGCAAGCTCTCCGTCACGGACGGTTACTCCGATTGCTGATAGATTATCCTCGCCATTGTCAATAAGTATCTCAGCGATTTTATCCTCAATCTCATTTCTGATAACACGGCGAATATCTCTTGCTCCAAGCTTTTTATTGAAAGCCTTGTGAGCAATAAGCTCAAGAGCTGAATCGTCATAACCAAGAGTAATACCCTTTTCACCGAGCGGTTCTTTCATTTCGTCAAGCATAAGTCCTGCAATGCCTGCATAGTCCTTCTCTGTGAGAGGGTTGAATACAACCACCTCGTCAACACGTCCCAGGAACTCAGGGCGCAAGAAATCTCTCAAAGCCTTCATAGCCTTTTCAGTAGCAATTTCATTATCGGTCTTGTTGAAACCAACACCTGTATCCTTGTCAGTTGAACCTGCATTTGAAGTCATTACGATAACGGTATTTTCAAATGAAACAGATCTTCCCTGCGAATCGTTTATCATGCCTTCATCAAGAATCTGCAAAAGAATGTTCATAACATCAGGGTGAGCTTTTTCTATCTCATCAAAAAGCACTACTGAATAAGGACGTCTGCGGACTTTTTCAGTAAGCTGACCAGCTTCGTCAAACCCAACATATCCCGGAGGTGAACCGATAAGCTTTGATACTGAGTGCTTTTCCATAAATTCAGACATATCAACTCGTATCAACGGCTCAGTAGCGTCAAAAAGCGCCTCTCCAAGAGCCTTTACAAGTTCAGTTTTTCCGACGCCTGTAGGTCCGACAAATATGAACGATGCAGGTCTGCGACGTTTTGAAAGCTGAACTCTCGTTCTTCTTATAGCTTTTGCAACCTTATCAACAGCCTCTTCCTGACCGAGAACCCGTGCAGAAAGTGCCAATTTCAATGAGCGTATCTTTTCATACTCCGTTTCAACAATTTTATTTGACGGAATACCGGTCCAAAGCTCAATTACCTTTGAAAGATCCGCATCTGACACCGCAATATTCTTGACAATATTCTCAACCTCTTCAAGACGGTTTTTAATTCGTGATATTTCAGATTTCTCTGCTGCCATGACCTCATAATCAGGCTCTTCCTTGCCCTCATATTCAGCCATACTTCTTTCATGCTCGTGAAGCTGCTTGTTAAGCTCATCAAGTTCAGCAAGCTCAGGACTCCTGATGCTTGCACAGGCACATGCTTCATCAAGCAAGTCTATTGCCTTATCAGGCAAAAATCTGTCATTAATATATCTCTCGGAAAGAACAGCGCACATTCTTATCATCTCGTCCGAGATCTTTACCCTGTGATAGTTCTCATAATATTTCTTTATACCCATAAGTATTGAGATCGTGTCATCAACAGTAGGTTCTGTTACTGTAACCGGCTGAAAACGTCTTTCAAGTGCCGAATCCTTTTCAATGTGCTTACGGTATTCCTTGAATGTTGTCGCTCCGATAACCTGTACCTCACCTCTTGAAAGTGCAGGCTTAAGGATATTTGCAGCGTTCATAGTACCCTCGGAATCACCGGTACCGACAAGATTGTGAACCTCGTCAATAAAAAGAATTACATTACCTTGACTCTTGACTTCCTCAACAAGTCCCTTGCATCTGCTTTCAAACTGACCTCTGAACTGTGTTCCTGCAACAAGTGCGGTAAGATCAAGCAGATAAACCTCTTTGTCCTTGATATGAAAAGGCACGTCGCCTGAAACGATCTTCTGAGCGATACCTTCAGCAATAGCAGTCTTTCCGACACCCGGCTCACCAATAAGACAAGGATTATTTTTCTGTCGTCTTGAAAGAATGTGAATAACTCTTGCTATTTCCTTATCCCTGCCAATAATGTTATCAAGCTCACCTTTTCTTGCACGTTCAGTAAGATTTGTACAATAGTTAGTGAGAAATTTAAGCTTTTTCTTCTTTTCTCCATTCTTAGGTATATTACTGTTTTTATCATCTGACTGAGTATTTCCAGACTGTACAGGAGAGTTTTCTCCAAACGGATTTCCTCCACCAAAAAGACTACTCAGGAAATTCGGCATTGTACCGCTTCCACCAAGTTCAAAGTCCTCACCATCAGTAATCTCCATAAGCTGATCGGCCATGGCCTGAATCTCGTCCTCGGAAATTCCCATAGACTTCATGTAATCATCTACCTGAGAGATTCCCAGTTCTCTTGCACAAACAAGGCAATAGCCTTCGCTTTTCTTATTATCAGGATTGTTTGCATTCATCTGTGATACAAACACAACAGCAGGACGTTTCCCGCATTTTGAACACATCATCATATCTCTCTTTCTCCTTCCCTCTTATCTATATATCATAAAACAAATAGAATAAATGTCTGAACAAGTAGGTTTTATCAATTATTTTTGTATTAATCATATCAAAGGAATCACCACATGATTCTATAATCAGTGCTATAGCAAACGCTATTATAAGCAGATACAGTCCTCCCTTTGCCAGTCCGGCAATGAATCCGAAAAATCTGTTGACTCCGTTTACAAGCGGAATATGGTAAAATACATTTGTTATATTCAGAAGTATTTTTACAACTATCGACAAAAGAACAAACAGAACTATCGTCAGAATTATCTTAACAATTACCAGTCCAAAAGGTCTGACTATTTTGTCCTCAATATATTTTGCACCAAGTTGCTTATCATCAGCAGCAAGTGACCTTACAATATCATAAGCCTGATTTTTTGTATTCTGAATACCATTTCCAAGCTTCTGAGTGTCTATTCCTGAAAAAAATCTGTTGAACGTTCCATGAAAACGTGTTTCAAAGAATTTCTCCATATCCGATTTCAATTCTTTTGCTAATGACGAGCTTTCTCCCTTTTTTTCAGCAAGCTCACCAATCTTTGCAGAAATATCACCGTCCGAACGCAAAGCATTTGCGAGTTCATTGTCAGATATTTCAACATCATAACCACATTTTTTCATCTCTTGGGCTACAACATCCGTAACATCAAATCTTTCTATCTTTTCCTCGACATAATCTCTGACATGACTACGAACCCATTGATCATAAACCGTCGGAGCAATCATATCCGCAACCAGAAAAGCTATTATTATCGCTGTTATAGTTCCGATAGATGAAATTATATATTTGACAAAACCCTTTTTGTACCCAACAAGTGCAGTCAGTATCAGTATTATAATAACTGCACAATCAAGTATCCATACCATTTAATTTTCTTTCCTTTTTAAGTGTTAAATTCAATTTTGTTTATAGCCCGGTATCCCATCAGATAGACTGAATTATCAAGGTATGCAAAATTTGTATATTCGTCAGTAACATCTGCCGTTGCAAGACAGTTGCCTCTGAGATCATACGATTCAACAGCCCTGTTACTGAGTAAAAATATCTTTCTTCCCGAACCGATAAGATACTTTGGTTCACCACCATCTGTTTCAGCTGTTTTAGCCTCATCTTTATCGGAATCAAACAAAGCAAGTGTACCCTTACCTCTTGAAACGCTGTCCACAACTACTCCTGCTGCATATTCATTTATACAATATGATACAAGATCACCTGTATATTCATATTTCATTATTATCTTACCGTCATCATCAAGCTTATATAGCTTGCTGTCGCCTACAGCCCAGAGTCCGTCGTTATTATTCTCACAAATGTCGATAACAAGAGCGTCAAGCTTTTCGCTTGTCATCTGCTCCTCAGACGTATTAAACTTGACATAATGCACCACAGAACAAAGCTCACCGTTATCAGATGAGAAAGTCGTCACATAAGCGCCACTACCATGTTCATTGAATGAAATATCAATTATCCTCTGCCCACTACTCCAACGATATACCTCAGCACCGTTGGTATTATAGACTGTCATACAGGCAGCATATTTTTCAGTCTGTGTTATAACCGCAACATACCCGTTGCTTCCTATCTCGGCAAACAATATACTGTCATTTATTGTCTTAGTATAGAGTTCTTCTTTTTTACTGAATAGTCTGAACTTTTCGCCACCGTTATCAAAAGCAAGCATTCTTTTACCTGATATTTTGATAATAGGATCCTCAAGCTCGTGAACAAAGCTGTTTATCAATTCTCCATTCTCACCATAAATAAATATGTTGGAATCATCGGCTGTAACGATATCGTTATTCAGTATATCAAGAAAATTCACAGTGCTTGTATTTCTGACGATAGGAAAATTACCACTTTCAAACTTACCGTCATTAACGATAACCTTGTGTGGTCTGTCAAAAATGCCCTCAAGCTTACCTATCCATAAACCCCGTGTAAGATATGCCGTCAATCCGAGCATTGCTATAACAAGAATTATTATCAGCTTTTTGATACGCTTTTTATTCTTCTCTTTTTTTCTTGCAGCACGAATATCAGTCATATTGAAAACAGGCTCTTGCTCTTTAATTTTTTCAGGCCTGTTTTTTCTGACAAACGGTTTGCGTCTGTATATCGAACCTTCTGGAATTGGCTGTTTTTCTTCCACAAATTCCTGTTCAGAATCGTAAAAACTGCTTATCTCTATTCGTTTTTGATCGTTATTATCTTTTTTCACCTTTGTCAAATCCTTTTCTCTGACGGCTCATCACCGTAATACACCTTGTTAAGATAAAGTCCCTGTGGTGGAACAGTTTTTCCTGCAAGAGTCCTGTCCCTCAATGCCAGAATTCTTGGGATCGCATCTTCTTCTATTTTGCCCTCATTAATAAATAAAAGCGTACCAATCATTATTCTAACCATGTTATACAAAAATCCGTTGCCTGAAACAGTAAATATTACAAGATCGCCTTCACGTCTTACATGAAAGTAATGTATTCTTCTCACAGTATTTTCCTTGTCGCAAGCAGTTGAGCAGAATGCCTTAAAATCATGTTCACCGACAAAATCCTGTGCTACTCTGTCAAGCTTTTTCTCATTAACGGGATACCAGTGCCGATAAGCAGTATCCTTGTAAAACGGATTTTTTATCTCACTATTGTGAAGTATAAACTCATACTCCTTACCCTTGCAATCATATCTCGCATGAAAGTTTTCATCAACTTCCTCACATGAAAGGATAGAAATATCATCAGGCAGTTTAGGATTCAGTCCGAAAATTATCCCCCTGCAGGTAATAGTCGAATCAAGCTGGAAATTAAAATAAAATTCCCTTGCATGAACTCCTGTATCAGTTCTTGAACAACCGATAATAGTGACCTTTTCTCCTGTAAGACTCTCTATCGCTTCTTCAACTACCTGTTGTATTGCCAGCGCATTATCCTGACGCTGAAAGCCGTGATAATTTGCACCGTTATATGCCATTGCAACTTTAAAATTTCTCATAATCACTTTCCATCAAATCAAATGATTTATAACAATTACTCCTGCAAAAAACATCACCGTTACAGCTATTGCAATATAATCAAGTGATGATGTCTTCAGCTGTTTCATACGGGTTCTTCCCTCTCCGCCATGATAACAACGACATTCCATTGCAAGTGCAAGCTCCTCAGCACGCCTGAATGATGACACAAAAAGCGGAATAAGCACAGGCACCAAAGCCTTTGCTCTTTTTATCAGTGATCCCGTTTCCATATCAGCACCCCTCGCCTTCTGAGCTGACATTATCTTGTCCGTTTCCTCAATGAGAGTCGGGATAAATCTCAGTGCAATAGTCATCATCATTGCAAGCTCGTGTACGGGAAGCTTTAGCTTTTTAAGTGGTGAGAGCAATCTTTCAATAGCGTCAGTCAGGTCAATCGGAGAAGTCGTGTATGTCAGAAGTGACGTTCCGACAATAAGACAGATTATTCTCACAATCATATAAACAGCCGTATTCACACCATTTCTGGTAATCATAATAAATCCTGCTTTTAAAAGCACATCACCTGTTCTTATAAAAAACAGGTTCAGTATCGCTGTAAATATAATTATCGGTATTATCGGCTTCAGACTTTTCAGAATCATGCTGAACGGTATCCTTGAAAGTGTGTATGCCAATGCCGTAAACCCGATTCCGACAAACAGTCCGAATATATTATCTGCCACAAAAAGCATTACTATAAAAAACATAGTAAGCACAATCTTCACCCTTGAATCCATTCGGTGGACAGGTGACTTACCAGGAAAAAATTGTCCTATCGTGATATCCTTTATCAAGGTACATCCTCCTAAAAACTAATCCATTTTCAGTTTATCAAGCAAAAGCTTTGTTCCGAAATCTACTGTGTAAACGTCCTCACCAAGGTCGATGCCCTTTTCTTTAAGACGATTGAAAACTCTTGTTATCTGTGGAACAGCAAGTCCCATCTTTTCAAGTTCTGATGCTCTGTGAAAGACGTTCACCGGAGTATCGTAACAGAAAACCTTTGCATTATTCATAACAAGTATTTTAGATGCGTGCTTTGCAACATCCTCCATCGAATGTGAAACAAGAAGAACCGTGTTTCCCGTCTTTTTATGATAATCCTTAATAAGTCCCAGTATCTGTTCCCTGCCCTTAGGGTCAAGTCCTGACGCAGGCTCATCAAGTATAAGCACCTTTGGCTCCATTGCCATAACTCCGGCAATAGCAACACGTCTTTTCTGTCCTCCTGAAAGCTCAAAAGGTGACTTGTCAAGCATTGAATCAGAAATTCCTACCATTTTCGCTGTTTCTCTGACACGTCTGTCTATCTCGATCCTGTCAAGTCCCATATTTTTCGGACCGAATGCTATATCCTTATATACTGTTTCTTCGAAAAGCTGATATTCAGGATACTGAAATACAAGTCCGACCTTGAATCTTATTGCACGAAGCCTTGCTTTATCCTGCCAAAGCTCCTCACCGTCGATGAATATTTTTCCCGACGTTGGTCTGAGCAGGCCATTAAAATGCTGTATCAGGGTAGATTTTCCCGAACCCGTGTGACCGATAACTCCGACAAATTCTCCCTGCTCTATCTCTATATCAACATTGTCTACAGCAACCTTACGAAACGGAGTTCCCTCACCATAGACATACGATAAATTCTCTGTTTTAATAACTGCCATATCTTTTTCCTTTTCATTTACATCAGCATTTTCGCCAATGCCTCAACGCACTCATCCTCTGTGATGATTTCAGTTGAAATATCGTACCCTGCCTTTTTAAGACTGTATGCCAACTGAGTTACCTGCGGAACATCAAGTCCGAGATTTTTCATAGTATCAACCTGTGAGAAGACCTTTTCAGGAACGTTATCCATAACTATCTCTCCACCGTCAATAACAACAACTCTGTCAGCCTGTGCGGCTTCCTCCATGTAGTGAGTGATAAGCACGATAGTTACACCCTTTTCACGGTTAAGTTTTTTTATCGTTTTCATTACCTCAGCCCTGCCCTTCGGATCAAGCATTGCTGTCGGCTCATCGAGCAGTATACATCTCGGCTGCATTGCAATAACTCCTGCAATAGCTACTCTTTGCTTCTGTCCTCCTGAGAGCTTATGAGGTGCGTGTTCACGATAATCATACATACCCACTGTTTTCAGTGCATCGTCAACACGCTGACGAATCTCATCAGGCTCAACACCCATGTTTTCGAGTGCAAACGCAACATCTTCCTCGACAATGGTTGCAACTATCTGATTGTCAGGATTCTGAAAAACCATGCCTGCTGTTTTTCTTATGTCAAGGATATTTTTCTCATCTTTTGTATCAAGTCCGTTTACAGTAACGCTTCCACTTTCGGGAATATTTATCGCATTGATACACTTAGCCAAGGTCGATTTTCCTGAACCGTTATGTCCGAGCACCGCAACAAACTCACCCTTTTCAATCGCAAGGTTAATGTCTTTGAGCACCTCAGTTTTAACAGGACGCTCTTCCATTTCATTCACATAAGAAAAATTCAGATTATTAATCTTTATAAACATTATCTTTCCTCTTTGCTTCAAAACACATATTCGTATTAACTGGCACCTTTAATATGAATCTCAATAAATGACTGTATTTGTAATCAAAAATCTTTTCAATTATAGCCTGTTCTCCACAGTTTGAATGTTCTTTATATGTCTTTTCGTTGCCATATCGCCGTCGAGCCACAAGGCAAAGCCATTCCCGATGTTTCAACAGGCAATCCTATCTCATCAGCAGTGATGCTTCCACCGAACTTTGGTGTCAGTACATCATGCAGAATATATGCCATTACTGATGGTGAAAGTCCTGTTGTATAGCTGTTTAGCAAGAAGAATAACGGCTTGTCACTCAGTACCTGCGAACAGGTTTTTACCAGGTCATAAATGCAGTCTTCAAGTTTCCAGACCTCTCCACCAGGACCTCTTCCATAGCTTGGAGGGTCCATGACAACAGCATCATAAAGATTTCCACGCTTTATTTCACGTCTTACAAACTTCTCACAGTCATCAACAAGCCAACGTATCGGCTTGTCAGAAAGTCCCGATACAGTTGCATTATCCCTTGCCCACTGCACCATGCCCTTTGAGGCATCAACGTGAGAAACCATTGCCCCTGCATTTGCACAAGCAAGCGTTGCTCCACCTGTGTATGCAAAAAGATTGAGAACCTTTATCGGTCTGCCTGCATTTTTAATCTTGTCAGCCATCCAGTCCCAGTTGACAGCCTGCTCAGGGAACAATCCCGTATGCTTAAATCCAGTCGGACGGATATTGAACTTCAGGTCACCATAGTTAATTGTCCAACTTTCAGGAAGCTTCCTGCGATATTCCCACTCTCCGCCACCTTTATTGGAACGGTGATAAACTCCGTCAGCCTTATCCCACAAATCCGTTTTGTGTTCAGACTTCCAGATTATCTGAGGATCAGGACGCACCAACACCTTTCCGCCCCAGCTTTCAAGCTTGTCACCATCTGATGTATCTATTATTCTATAGTCTTTCCAATTTTCTGCTATTCTCATATTTTAACCCTAACTCCAATGAAAATTTCCAGGATCTTACTATAACGGTCAGTCTTTTTTTCCAGAATTCACTGTCAACAGCGTTCGGATAGTTTCGAACCCCTTGAAGAACTGACCGCTAATAATGCAGACTTTTATATCGGATTACATCTCCTCAATAAGTTTAGCAATGTTATGTGCATATTCTGTGATAATTCCGGTCTTTTTTCCTTCAAGCATTACACGAACAAGTGGCTCTGTACCTGATTCACGAACAAGAATTCTGCCATCATCACCAAGCTTTGCCTTGTACATATTGATAGCTTCCATAACCTTTTCGTTCTTTTCCCACATACCCTTTTTATCGGCTGTTATCTTTACATTAACAAGAACCTGTGAATATGTTTCCATGCATGATGCAAGCTCACTTGCTTTTTTACCCGTTTTCTTAAGCACTTCAAGCAGCTTTACACCTGTAAGCTGACCGTCACCTGTATTTGCCTCGTCAAGGAAAATAATGTGTCCTGACTGTTCTCCACCAAGATTGTAGTCAAATTTCTGCATTCTTTCAAGAACATATCTGTCACCAACAGCAGTTGATGTTGCATTGATATTGTTTTCCTCAGCGAACTTGAAGAATCCAAGATTACTCATAACAGTTACAACACAAGTATTAGCCTTGAGCTTACCCTGTGCTTTCATGAACTTCGAGAATATTGCAAGCAACTTGTCACCATCAATAAGCTGACCATTTTCGTCAACAGCAAGACATCTGTCAGCGTCACCGTCAAATGCAAGACCAATGTGGCACTTCTTTTCAACAACAGTTTTCATAAGCTGTTCAATATGAGTAGAGCCACAATCCTTGTTGATGTTAGTTCCGTCAGGAGTATCACTAAGCATGATGCATGATGCACCAAGTCCTTCAAACAGCTTTTTAGCAGTACCGCTTGCTGACCCGTTTGCACAGTCGAGAGCAACTCTGATACCCTTGAAGTCTGTATCAATAGTTTTCATAACGTATCTGATATAGTCCCATTCAGCGTTCATTTCATAGAACACTCTGCCTATCTCACAGCCTTCCTTAAGCTGCATTTTCTCAGGAGTGTCAAGAATAAGCTCTTCGATTTCAGCCTCAATCTTATCAGAAAGCTTAAAACCTGTACCTGAAAACAGCTTGATACCATTAAACTCCACCGAGTTATGTGAAGCTGAAATCATAACACCTGCATCAGCTTCATATTTCTTTACGAGCATTGCAACAGCAGGTGTCGGCACAACTCCAAGAATATGTACATTAGCACCAACAGAGCAGATACCTGCAACAAGTGCAGCTTCAAGAATATCACCTGAAATTCTTGTGTCTTTACCAATGATTATCTTCGGCGCATGATTTGTTTCCTTAGCAAGCACAAGTGCTGCTGCACGCCCGATGTTCATAGCCATTTCGCAAGTCAACTCTGTAATTGCAATACCTCTTGCTCCGTCTGTTCCAAAAAGTCTTCCCATAATACTTTTCTCCTTTTAAATTCAATAAAAAATACAAACGCATAATGCACAATTTTTAAATTCTATAAATTTTATGCTCTTTTTTTGCATGGTCATAATCTGCATCCTGCAGTACTGATACCTGAATTATACCATCCGAAAAAGAACTGTTTGCATTGTTAAAGCGTTGTCTGTCCGTCTTTCAGTATACCCAGATGTTTATATGCAAGCTGTGTAGCACAGCGTCCACGCGGAGTCCTCGACAAAAATCCCAACTGCATGAGATAAGGCTCACATACGTCCTCTAATGTCACAGCCTCCTCATTAAGCGCAGATGCCAGCGTTTCAAGTCCGACAGGACCTCCACCATAGCCTTTGATTATCATTGTAAGCACTCGTTTGTCAAGGCTATCAAGTCCAAGACTGTCAACTTCCATTCTGTCAAGAGCAATCTTTGCAATGTCCCTTGTTATACGTCCGTCACCCATGACTTCGGCAAAGTCCCTTACCCTCTTAAGGAAACGGTTTGCAATTCGTGGTGTACCTCTTGAACGTACGGCAAGTTCCATTGCACCTTCTTTATCACACGGTACTCCCAAAATCATTGCCGAACGCATTACAATATCACAAAGCTGTTCTTTGGTGTAAAGTACCAGACGCTCAATAACACCAAATCGGTCACGTAGTGGTGATGTAAGCTGTCCTGCTCTTGTAGTCGCTCCAACAAGCGTAAACTTGTTAAGCTCAATTCTTATCGACCTTGCAGCAGGACCTTTGCCCATGATTATATCAAGTGCATAGTCCTCAAGTGCCGGATAAAGCACCTCCTCGACCTGACGTGAAAGTCTGTGGATCTCATCAATAAACAGTACGTCACCGTCCTCAAGGTTTGTGAGCAACGCCGCTAAATCTCCGGGCTTTTCAATAGCTGGACCTGAAGTTGTCCTTATATTCACTCCCATTTCGTGAGCGATTATCGTTGAAAGAGTAGTTTTTCCGAGTCCCGGCGGTCCATAAAGCAGTATATGGTCAAGACTGTCACCACGATTTTTTGCTGCCTGAATGTAAATCGAAAGATTTTCCTTAACCTTGTCCTGGCCAATATACTCAGCAAGTGTCTTCGGACGCAGAGTTACCTCAAAATCATCAGTTGTATCCTGTTTTATCTGCTTTGCGGCGACTATTCTGTTTTCAACATCAAATTCACCTTGTTCTATCATTTAACTTCTCCTTATTTTTAAATCAGAACTTTGCCAGGCCTATCAGAGCCTTTTTGATAAGCTCTTCAACAGGAAGCTCAGGATCAAGCTTTGAGATAACTCCTGTCACCTCTGCAGCCGAATACCCAAGAACTTCAAGTGCCGTTATAGCCTCACTGATGTTTCCACCCATAGATGGAATCTGTACTGCGGCTTGTCCTCTCACCGATATAGTTTCACCTGCTACCTTGTCTTTAAGTTCAAGGCATATTCTCTCAGCAGTTTTTTTACCGATACCCTTGACATGTGTAAAAGCCTTTGAATCGCTTGTTGCAACTGCAAGTGCAAACTGCTGGGGATTCATCGCCGAAAGTATCGAAAGCCCTGCCTTCGGACCAACGCCAGATACAGAGGTCAGAAGTTTAAACGCTCTCAGTTCCTCACTATCGGCAAATCCGAAAAGTTCAACAGCGTCCTCTCTTACACTCATGTGTGTCAGCAAGGTTACATTTTCATCTCCTGCAATTTTCTGCAATGTCGAAAGTGTTGTCTTGCAGGCATATCCTACTCCCCCACACTCAACGACTGCAAGCTCTGCTTCTGTGTGAACAAGCTTTCCCGTTACGGAATATATCATATTTTTTCTCCTGTATTCTCAGTAATTTTTCTTGTCGTTATCGAGTACCCATGCGTGATAGCTATTGCAACCGCATCAGCAGTATCATCAGGCTTTGGAATCTCTTTGAGCCTTAAAATACTTTTCGTCATTTCCTGCACCTGACGTTTTTCAGCTCTGCCGTATCCGACAATCGAGCTTTTCACCTGCAACGGAGTGTATTCAAATATAGGTACACCTCTCTGTATTGCAGGAAGTAGTGTTACGCCCCTTGCCTGTGCAACATCAATACCTGTTTTTTGGTTAGTGTTGAAAAACAGCTTTTCTATGCCCATTTCATCAGGCTTATATCTGTCAAGTATCTCGCACATATCGTTGTATATAACTTCAAGTCTTTTGGTAAAGCTCATATCAGCACCGGTTGTTATCGCTCCGAATCCAACAACATCAAAGTGGTTGTGCGAATAGTCAAGAATTCCATATCCAACTAACGCATATCCGGGGTCAATTCCGAGTATCCTCATTATCACACCGTCCTTTAGCTTTTTAACCAAAAATTAAACACAATTATTATACCACACTTGTTCTTAAAACGCAATATTTTAACATAAATTTTACTCCTTTTCACCAAAAAACAAGACAATATCGTACGTCTGTTTGACAGTTTACGATATTGCCTTTATTTTTTAAAGTATAAAACAAATAAGTCCCGAACAACCTTCATTTATCATTCGTTCGATAGTTTCCCTGAGTCTCATTCTTGCATCGTCAGGAAGCTTTGAAAGCTTTGCATGCAACCCCTCGTTTACAAGCTCGTGAAGTGATTTGCCAAAAATATTGGATTCCCATATTTTCTGAGGCGACTCCTCAAAGTCGTTGAGCATATAAAGCACCAGCTCCTCCGACTGCTTTTCTGAGCCTACAATCGGTGCAACTTCAGTGTTTATAGTTGCTTTCATCATGTGAATTGACGGTGCCGTAGCCTTCAGTCTGATACCATACTTTCCACCCTGCTTGATTATCTCAGGCTCATCAAGAGTCAGCTCATCCATCGACGGCATAACGATTCCATAGCCTTTTTCTTCTACCTCACTCAACGCTTTTGCAAACTTTGTGTACTTCTGTTTTATCTGCACAAGCCTTAATATCTGAGCCATAAGATCGCTATCGCTTTCAATGTTAAGCCCTGTGGTTTCACCCAGCACCTTGTAAAACAGTGACGAATCTATCTCAACATTAAGAACAGCAGAGCCACTTCCAAGATCAATGCTTTTTACACTGCTTTTTACAATATGCTCACAGCACCCTATCTCATCGGCACAGTTCTTTATCTCCCTCAGGTTTTTAAGGTTCGCAGCCGACTGTTTTATGTGAGTAAAAATCCCATCTTTAAGCCAGTGACCTTTTGCCAGACTGTTTATCCATGACGGCATTTCAATGTTTATTTCTTTTACCGGAAAAGCATAAAGTACCTGTGTCAGTATGTTTTTTATGTCATTTTCCGAAAGTTCAAGACAGTTTACAGGTATTATCGTTGTCTGATACCTCTCACTTAGCTCACGGCAAAGTTCAAGCGTCGATTCAGACCTTGGTTCAACACTGTTCATAAGGACAACAAACGGCTTGTTGATCTCTTTCAGTTCATTGATAACACGTTCTTCACATTCTTCATACTCATCTCTCGGAAGATCTGTAATCGAACCGTCCGTTGTAACTACAAGACCTATCGTTGAATGTTCGGTAATGACCTTCTGAGTTCCGACCTCTGCAGCCATGTTGAACGGAACTTCTGCATCAAACCATGGCGTCATTACCATTCTCGGCATTTCATTCTCAAAATACCCTATCGCACTCGGAATAATGTAACCCACACAGTCTATCATTCTGACATTGAACTCAGCACCCTGTTCGAGCTCTACCCTGACAGCCTCCTCCGGAATGAACTTGGGCTCAGTAGTCATGATAGTCTTTCCTGCCGAGGACTGTGGCAACTCGTCAATAGCACGTTCACGTCTGAAATCACTCTGTATATTCGGGATAACAAGGTTCTCCATAAATTTAGTTATGAAGGTCGATTTTCCTGTTCTTACAGGACCGACAACGCCTATGTATATATCTCCTTCAGTTCGGGTAGCAATATCGTTATAAATATCATTTGGCATAATGTAATCATTCCTTTCACATAGTATGAATTGCCTAATCGGTCAGAGGTATGAGCAACATTCCACCGTCTGACAGCTCATCATTTGTCAGATCGTTCTCATCAAGAATCGCACTAACAGAAGTCGAATATTTCTTAGCAATCTCCCAGATATCCTCATGACCATTGCAATAGCAAAGCTTCAATGCACAGTTTTTTTGTTTTTGTTTTGGCTTATCAGTATCAGCTTTCAAGCCACAAAGCATTGTTTTTGCACAAGCTTCATAAAGATAACCACAAATCTCGATTTCAGCCTTGACCTCTACCTTGTTTTCATCAACAAGATAAAAAGAACAGCTTTTCACTCTGATTTTCGCATCAATATGACTGTTCTGAGCATTACAATTATCACCGACTTCAATATCATGATCAAAAACTGATTCTGCCTCAAGATAGATAGGACAATTACTTTCGTTTTTACCTACCAGTGTGAAATTCACGCTTCCCGATGCAACAAATTTGTTATTCTTATCATCAAATCTGACTGACAGCTTATCACATTCACACCAAGCATCATAAATGCACTTGATTGCCTCGTCCTCATATTTTACCCGGGTTGAGATTTCCTGCGTTTCATGAATCGCTACAGGCTTGCTGTCAAATTGGTAACCAACTTTTTCAAGCTCACACTCATAGCAGGTCGAATATGCATCAATAACTGCTTCACGAGTATTGTATTTCAGTGCTGTGCAGTTGACGATAAGCACCAGCTCACATTCAAGCGTTGATGCATTTTCTCCCTTCGGCATTATTTCACAACTTCCTGCTGTAATGTCAACAAAGGCTTCATAGTCCTCGTCAATGCCCTCAATGTCGATAATCTGGCTGAACGGTATAGTAAACTTCATCGGCTCAGCTGAATCCTCGTCACCATTTACTGTACAGGTATAAAGCACCGAAACTTCCGCATCACCTTTTGTAACAAGCTTTCCGGCAATGATTTTCTGCTCATGAGGGAATATCGTGCAATCGGAACGTATCACTGTTCCCACAGATGGCTTTGCCACCCCAAGTTCCAACTCCTCAATGACCGTTACACGCTTTGACGCTACCAATCTTTTTGCAGGGTACGTTACAAGCGTCTTTTTGAGCTGTATATTGCCACCAAAAGCATCAATGATAACAGGCTGTTTTTTCTCTCCACTAACCTTGACTCTCGATGTTACAGCACCTCTGACATCAAGTCTGCGTTGGTTTACAACTCTGCAATTCACATAATCGGTATGAGGGATTATCGAAATAACAGGATTACTGCACTCTCCATTTATTTCAACCGTCTTTGTATAGTTTGCCTTTTGCTCAAGACAGTTTATCTTTGAACTTCCCTCACTCTGATAAAGCACTCTTATAAACACCGAAAGCTCAAATGTAAGTTTTTCACCGTTAATACTCTGCGATACTATCTTAGGTATAACACGGCATTTCAGTACTCTAAAAATATCCGGACAATAATCCGGCAGAACAAAATCCCTTTCCACAGACTGCTCACAGCTTGTATCAAGCACTACTGCCCCGACAGTAAAAATCTCTCGATTGACTTTAAAATCCATAGTATCCATAAGTTAGTCCTCCTAAAAATGTTTTAAGGCAACGCCGTTTTGCAAAGTTGGCAGCCGTGTCTTGACGGTGTTGCCTATACTTGCTAAGACAGTATATTCGTACATAATCATAAATATGCTTTAAGATAAAAAAAAACAGCCCGCAGGCTGTTTTTGATAGTTGTTAATTCTGTTTTTGTCTGAATTTTAATATAAGCAATAAAACTGCTGGTATAAAAATCAGAATACTTATCCATTGAGATGTTGAAAAAATCCAAAGGTGACCTCTTATTACATCTCCTCTGAAAAACTCCAGAGTAAATCTTATAATCGAATAGAATAAAAGGTATAATAAAAACAATTTACCTTTCATTTTTGATTTTCTCAAAAGATAGAAAATCACTATAAAAAGTATAAGATTAAACAAAGCTTCTACAAGCTGTATCGGAAATCTCCTGACACCGTTTGCAACCGAATCAGGTGCGTAATGATATACAAATCCTATTTTGGATTCTACACCATAACAGCAGCCTGATAAAAAACAACCCACTCTTCCAAATGTATGAAACAGTGGTATCATACAAGCACCGATATCAAAATAATCTGAACTAAGATTTGCAACTTTGGCATATATTCCTGCACTTATCATTGCTCCGATAAGTCCTCCGTAAAACACAGAGCCTCCGAATACTTGCTGAAAACCTATCATAAAATTATCAAATGTATCTATTTCACCGGCAGAGAGCAATTTAAAAAAACTTATCATTGACGAGAATTGTGTAATTCCATACAGAATATGCCCACCTATGACAGTTCCGACAAATGCCCATAATGTTACATAAAGCATCTTAAATTCGTCGAGAGCAGTTTTTTCTGCTCTTTTATATCCAAAAAACAATACAAGCAACACACCAATTAAAGCCAAAAGCATGTATACAGACATCTGCTTGCCGAATATTTCAAAAATAGGTACCATAAATTCGTTCCTTTACAAATTAAAGCGGGTTATAAATAACCCGCTTTAATCATAGTTTTTTAATCACTTATGTAATGCGATTATTCAAGATTAAGGCTTGAGAGTTCATCAAGAAGTCCGCTTGTAGCATCATTTACAGCACTTGCTGCTGCTGAACAAGCAATTGCACAAATAACACCGCAAAGTGCAAATACAGTACCAATTATTCCAAGTACAAAACCTGCTACTGCAAGACCACGACCATTGCCTGTTTCCTTTGCTTCCTTCATACCCACAGCACCAAATATGATACCAACTACTGCAAGAACAAGCGCAATAACCGGAATTACTACATTTGCAGTGAAGAATGAAAGGATAAGACCTACCAAACCACAAACGAGTGCAACGATTGACTTAATGTTCATATTCTTTTCCTCCAATCAGAAAAATTAATACAGTACACTTTACTGTATTAACATTATATCAGATTTTTGTGTCAGAGTCAATATATACAGAAAAAATTTATATAAAATTTTAAACTTATTTTTTGTACATTTATACCAAAATTCCGACAAAATAGAAAAAGTCCTCAGTCACTATGATTGAGGACTTATATTACTATTATCAGAATCCGAGGATTGTTTTGAAATCATCAGCGATCTTATCACGGAGTGCAGTTGCTTTTTCCTGAGTTTCACCAATAGTTGTATAATATGCCTTGATCTTAGGCTCTGTACCTGACGGACGGATAATAACACTTGCACCGTCCTCCAGATCGAAAGCAAGAACATCAGACTTAGGCAATGTAATAACCGTCTTTTCACCTGTTGCCATGTCAACCTTTTCAGATGCAACATAGTCAGCAAATGATACAACCTTAAGTCCACCAATCTCCTTCGGAGTATCAGTTCTGAGCATTGACATAAGCTCTTTCATTCTCTGCATACCACTTGCACCTTCGCAAGTAAATGAGCTCTGTGAATGAACATAGTTGCCGTATGTCTGATACATTTTCTCTCTTGCCTGAAGAAGAGAAATTCCCTTTGTTCTGTAGAATGCAGCCATTTCACAGATAAGCATTGATGCAACTACAGCATCCTTATCACGAACATAAGAACCGGCAAGGTAACCATAACTCTCCTCAAATCCGAATACATATCTGTCGTCCTCACCATCCTGCTCAAGGAAACCAATCTGCTCACCGATAAACTTGAATCCTGTCAGCACGTTTCTGAGTTCAACACCGTACTTTTCAGCCATAGCCTTAACAATATCAGTAGTAACGATAGTCTTTACACCAACAGGTCTTTCCGGCATTGTACCCATCTTGATTCTTTCTTCGCAGATATACTCAAACAGCAATGCTCCGACTTCGTTTCCTGAGAAGAGAACATAGTCACCGTCAGGAGATGGTACAGCAATACCAACACGGTCACAGTCAGGGTCAGTTGCAAGCAGAAGATCAGGCTTTACCTTTTCGCAAAGCTCAATACCCTTTGCAAGAGCTTCTTTTATCTCAGGGTTAGGGAATGGACAAGTCGGGAAGTTTCCATCAGGATTTTCCTGCTCAGGAACAACAGTAATTTCCTTGATTCCGATTCTCTTGAGAATTGCTCTTACGGGCTTGTTACCTGTACCATTAAGAGGAGTGTAAACTACTTTAAGACCACTGTCAGCAACGAGCTCAGTATGAACACCCTGCTCCTGAACCTTATCAAGATATGCCTCAATAACGTCCTCACCAATAAGCTCGATCTTACCTTCCTTAACGCCGTCATCAAAATTCATTATCTTAGCACCGTCAAACATAGGTACAGCATTGATCTTTCCGATAACTGTATTAGCAACGTCAAGAGTGATCTGACAGCCGTCAGCACCATAAACCTTATAACCATTATATTTTGCAGGATTGTGTGACGCAGTAACAACGATACCTGCATTACAACCGAGCTTTCTTACTGCCCATGAAAGCATAGGTGTAGGCATAAGCTCTGAGTAGATATAAACCTTTATACCGTTTGCTGCAAGAACAGATGCTGCTTCCTTAGCAAATACGTCCGACTTGATTCGTGAGTCATAAGCTATAGCAACAGAGCCGTTTTCAAAGGCACCATTAACATAGTCGGCAAGACCCTGTGTAGCACGTCTGATAGTATAGATATTAAGTCTGTAAGCACCAGCTCCGATAACACCTCTCAGACCACCTGTACCGAATTCGAGGTCACGATAGAATCTGTCAACAATAGCGTCCTCATCGCCTTCAATAGATTTAAGCTCAGCCTGCAAATCGGGATCATCCACAGCCTTTTCGCACCAAAGTTTATAAAGTTCCATTTCTGTCATTTACAATCACCTCAAATTTTATTTTATAATTTGCCATAATACATAATCATATTATATCATAAAATATGAAAATATCAAGGGAAAATATGAATTTTTTTCCGAAAATGTTTCTATTATCAAATATTTTTCTGTTTTGCTACTGTCAACAATATGAATAAAGATAATATTTTCTTGTCTGTTCACATTATTCCCAATACTTCCTGTCAAGGCTTCTGTACTGCACAGCAAGGGTTATATGCTGTTTTCCGATCATTTCTGATCTGTCCATGTCAGCAACAGTTCTTGCCACTTTTAATATCTTGTCATAAGCTCTTGCCGAAAGTCCAAGACGCTCAAAAACATTTTTCAAAAGCTCTCTTGCATCGTCCGTCATAGGACAAACCTCGTTTATAATATCAGGGGTGATACCTGCATTGCACTTAACTGAACTTCCCTTGTAACGCATATTCTGTATGTCCCTTGCCTGCTGAACACGTTCTCTTATCACTGCTGAGGATTCCTCTTTCTGCGTTGACGAAAGATGTGAAAATTCAACAGGTGCAACATCAACATTAAGGTCAAAACGATCAAGCATAGGTCCCGATATTTTAGAAAGATAACTTCTTATCTGTCTTTCGTTACAAATGCACTTTCTTGCAGGGTGTCCATAATAACCACAAGGACACGGATTCATTGCAGCTATCAGCATGAATGAGCATGGATATGTAACCGAACCTGACGCTCTCGAAATAGTCACCTGCCTGTCCTCTAAAGGCTGACGCAGTATCTCAAGCGACTGCCTTGAAAACTCAGCAAGCTCGTCCAAAAACAACAGCCCGTTGTGCGATAAAGATATCTCTCCCGGTCTTGGAACAGATCCACCTCCTGAAAGACCTGCCGTAGAAACCGTGTGATGAGGTGATCTGAACGGTCTTTCAGTGACAAGTGGATTTTTCTTGTTGAGAAGTCCTGCAACGGAGTATATATTTGTCGTTTCGATTGATTCCTCAAAAGTCATCTCAGGCAGTATAGATGGCATACGCTTTGCAAGCATCGACTTTCCCGAACCCGGTGCACCTATCATAAGAACATTGTGTCCACCGGCAGCCGCAATCTCAAGTGCTTTCTTAGCATTCGTCTGACCCTTTACATCTGAAAAGTCAAGTGCCTCATGAACCTTTGAATTGTCAGAAACGTATCTTGTCTGCGGAGTAAGCTCAGGTCGTTTGGCAAAATGAAGAAGTAGCTCCGCTAAAGATCCGACTCCGTAAACGGTTATCTCCTCAACAACAGACGCTTCCTTAGCATTTGCAACAGGTACATAAATCTCCTTGAAACCCATTTTCGCCGCAAGTATAGTCATCGGAAGAACACCATTTATTTCTCTTATCTCACCACCAAGAGATACCTCTCCGATGAAAACAGCGTTCTTCAGTTGTTCATCACTGCAAAGTCCCATTACCCTCAACAACGCCGTTGCAATAGCAAGGTCATGCATTGAGCCTGTTTTCTTTTTGTCAGCCGGTGCAAGATTGACCGTAACCCTGCTCATAGGAAAGTTTATCCCACTTGAACGCAGCGCCGACTGTATTCTCTGTCGGCTTTCCTTTACTGCTATATCAGCAAGTCCGACAATATCAAAACTCTGTATACCCTTTGAAGCCTCTATTTCGGCACACACTGAAAAAGCATTCAATCCCGAAAGACCCATTGTATTAACTTCAGCAAACATGTCAACACTCCTATACTACACTTTTTTGTATTCACTTACACATTCATTGAGAAATTCAAGTACATCAGCATAAGTCTTTTCCTTTTCAAGCTCATTGAGTATCTCGTGACGTGCATCGTGATAAAGCTTCATATCTACCTTACAGTCGTTTTCACAAAGCTTCTCATATACCTCTTCAACGCCCTTGCCATATTCACCAACAGGGTCAGCATCGCCTGCAATAAGCAACGTCGGCAACGATTTATTATACGTTTCAAACCACTTATCGTTTGATACATACCAAAGCACCTTCATAAGATTTTCGAAACCGTTGAGTGTGAAAATATATGCACACTTATCATCATTGACATATTCTTCAACAACAGCCTTATCTCTCGTCAACCATGCATAACTACTGTCACTATCAGTTATTTGCTTATTGTAAGCACCAAAAGCAATTTTATTTACTTTATTACTTCTGTGCTTGCTTCCGTAAACCTTTTTAAAACAATCTATTATTGTCAGCAGTGCAGGTATTCCTTTAATTTCACCACTTGTTCCACAGAATATCGCTCCGTCAAGTTCACGACTGTATCTTGTACAATATGCTCTCGACATAAAACTCCCCATACTGTGACCAAACAGAAAATATGGGATGTCTGAATAGCCCTTTTTCATAAGCCTTGTCAGGTTGTGCATATCTTTCACAACACATTCCCAACCATTTTCCTCAGCAAAATAACCTAATTCACTGCTTTCTCTGACACTTCTTCCGTGTCCAAGATGATCATTGCCACACACAACATACCCATGCTTTACAAGAAAGTGAGCAAAATCCTCATAACGTCCGAAATACTCACACATTCCATGCGCAATCTGAACAACTCCCCTGACTGCTCCCAACGGCTGATAAACGCTGTATATAATATCATGAATCCCATCTGAGCTCTTATATGATGACGTGTGTTTTGTACAGAACATATTCAAACCTCCGCTTTAAATTTGCAACCAAGTTGATATATAAATCCTTGCTTTTATGAAAAGCTGTTTTTTCACATTTATATCACAAAACATGGATTGCAATTTTATTTCATTATACCATTTTTTTCATTTTAAAGCAATACTAAGGCACCTTTATTGCATTATGCCTGTTCACAAAAAAGTTACGAAATGCACACAGAATGGAAACAGCCAAACTTTTCATGTCAAAATTTGCGTTTTTTGTGCAAAACGCCGTTTTTGCGGTATTGTGCAAAAAAGTGCTCTCTTTTTTATTGACAACAGTTGCTTATTATAATATAATAGTATAATGTATCATAATGGACATTTTATCCTGTTTTTGTGCTTAAAAATCACTGAATTGTGATAATGTTCATGAAAATTTAATAGTTTATGTTGTAAAACATCCTGCCATCTGACAGGTGTTTGACAATAGTTTACAGTTTAATTAAGGAGTGATTAAGCCTATGGTGAATGTCAAGGACGTCAAACTTGGTAAAAATACTCGAAAAAGTTTTGCTAAGATCAACGAAGTCTTGGAAATGCCTAATCTTATCGAAGTTCAGAAAAACTCTTATCAGTGGTTCTGGGACGAGGGACTCAAAGAGGTATTGAGGGATATTTCCACTATTACCGACTATAACGGCAATCTGGAGCTCAACTTTATTGATTACCGTTTCAATGAAGAACCTAAATACTCGGTAGCAGAATGTAAAGAACGTGATGTTACTTATGCAAGACCACTGCGCATAACTGCAAGACTTAATAATACCGAAACAGGCGAGATAAAAGAATCCGAAGTTTTCATGGGAGAGTTCCCTCTCATGACAGACAGTGGTACATTTGTCATCAACGGTGCTGAGCGTGTTATCGTATCACAGCTCGTTCGTTCACCTGGTGTTTACTATGCTTTTGACAAGGATAAAACAGGTAAGGATCTTTTTAAGTCTACTGTCATCCCAAACAGAGGTGCATGGCTTGAATATGAGATGGATTCTAATGATGTCGTTTATGTAAGAATCGACAAGAACAGAAAAATCCCTCTTACAACATTTATCCGTGCTATCGGTCTTGGTACTGATGACGAGATCAAGGAAGTTTTCGGTCCTGATGAACGTATCAACCAGACTATACTCCAGAAAGACCAGACTGCTAACCGTGAAGAAGCTCTTCTTGAAGTTTACAGAAAGCTCCGTCCCGGTGAGCCTCCAACAGTAGACAGTGCTGTTACTCATCTTAACAATCTGTTCTTTGACGCAAGAAGATATGATCTTTCAAGATTCGGAAGATATAAATATAATAAAAAGCTTGGTGTAGGTTCAAGACTTTCAGGTCATGTACTTTCACGTCCTGTAGTAAATCCACTTACAGGTGAAATCATGGCTGATGCAGGCGACTTTATAAGCTTTGATAAGGCTATGGAGATCGAAAACGCAGGTGTTACTGAGGTTTTCGTTAACGTAGAAGTCAAGGAATTTGTAACTTCTGCCGTTACAGGCGAAACAACAACTAAGCTTGAAGAATGTGAAGTAAAGATCATCGGTAACGGTATGGTTGATATTGCAAACTTTGTTGATTTTGATGCAACAGAGCTTGGTATCAATGAAAAGGTATCGTTCAGCATCCTCAAGGAAATACTCGAAGAATCCGAGTCTGAGGACGAGCTTAAAACAAATATAAAAGCAAAAGCTGATGAGCTTGTTCCAAAGCACATCACCATTGATGATATTATCGCAACAATTTCATACTTCCTTAACCTCTGTGAAGGTGTAGGTACTGTTGACGACATCGACCACCTCGGAAACAGAAGAATCCGTTCAGTAGGCGAGCTTCTCCAGAACCAGTTCAGAATAGGTTTCACAAGAATGGAAAGAGTTATCCGTGAAAGAATGAACATTCAGTCACAGGATATTGAAGTTATCACTCCTGAAGTTCTTATCAATACACGTCCTATCACAGCAGCAATCAAGGAGTTCTTTGGTTCTTCACCACTTTCACAGTTCATGGACCAGAACAACCCTCTTGCTGAGCTGACTCATAAAAGACGTCTTTCAGCTCTCGGACCTGGTGGTCTTTCAAGAGACCGTGCAGGATTTGAGGTCCGTGACGTACACTATTCACACTATGGTAGAATGTGTCCTATCGAAACTCCTGAAGGTCCTAACATCGGACTTATCTCATATCTTGCTTCATTTGCAAGAATCAATGAGTATGGCTTTATAGAAGCTCCTTATCTTAAGGTAAATAAGGAAACAGGTGTTGTTACTGATGAAGTAGTTTATATGACTGCTGACGTTGAAGATAACTACATGGTAGCTCAGGCTAATGAACCTCTTACTGAGGATCATAAGTTTGCAAGAGCTAAAGTAAACGGTAGATACAGAGATCAGATCCTTGAAATCGAAAGGGAAAAGATCGACTATATGGACGTTTCTCCTAAGATGGTAGTTTCTGTTGCTACCGCTTGTATCCCGTTCCTTGAAAATGATGACGCTAACCGTGCTCTCATGGGTTCAAACATGCAGAGACAGGCTGTTCCTCTTCTCAAAACAGAATCACCAATCGTTGGTACAGGTATGGAATATAAGGCTTGTGTTGACTCAGGTGTTGCTGTTGTTTCAAAGAATCCTGGTGTTGTTGAGTATGTTGACGCTGACAAGGTTGTTATAAGAGAAGATGACGGAAATCTTCGTACCTATGAGCTCACAAAGTTCAAGCGTTCAAACGCAGGTACTTGTACAAACCAACGCCCTATTGTTGAAAAGGGCGAAAGAATTGAAGCTCATCAGGTAATCGGTGACGGTCCTGCTACTTCAAACGGCGAGCTTTCACTCGGTAAGAACGCTCTTATCGGATTCATGACCTGGGAAGGTTATAACTACGAGGACGCTGTTCTTCTTAACGAAAACCTCGTTAAACAGGATAAATATACTTCAATCCACATTGAAGAATACGAAATTGAATCCCGTGAAACAAAACTCGGACCTGAGGAAATTACAAGAGATCTTCCAAACGTTGGTGAGGACGCTCTTAAAGACCTCGATGAAAACGGTATCATCCGTATCGGTGCCGAAGTTCGTTCAGGCGATATTCTCGTTGGTAAGGTTACACCTAAGGGTGAAACTGAACTGACTGCTGAAGAAAGACTTCTCCGTGCTATTTTCGGTGAAAAAGCAAGAGAAGTAAGAGATAACTCTCTTAAAGTTCCTCACGGTGAATCAGGTATCGTTATTGACGTTAAGGTATTTACTCGTGAAAACTGCAAAGAACTTTCTCCTGGTGTAAATATGCTCGTAAGATGCTATATCGCTCAGAAGAGAAAGATCTCTGTCGGAGATAAGATGGCCGGTCGTCATGGTAACAAGGGTGTAGTTTCAAGAATTCTCCCACAGGAAGATATGCCATTCCTCGAAGATGGTACTCCACTTGATATCGTTCTTAACCCACTCGGTGTACCTTCTCGTATGAACATCGGTCAGGTTCTCGAAGTCCATCTTGGTATGGCTGCAAAGGCTCTCGGCTGGAAGATAATGACTCCGGTATTTGACGGTGCTCACGAAGAAGATATCCGTGAATGTTTCAAGGCTGCTAATGAAATGCACCTCAAACATAAAGACGATGAATTTACTATCCATACAATGGACGAGGTTATAAATTCAAAGGCTCTCAGCATGAGCGAAGACGGTAAGTTTACAGTTTATGACGGAAGAACCGGTGAAAAGTTCGATAACAAGGTAACAGTCGGATATATGTATTACCTCAAACTCCACCACCTCGTTGATGATAAGATCCACGCTCGTTCAGTAGGACCTTACTCACTTGTAACTCAGCAGCCACTCGGTGGTAAGGCTCAGTTCGGTGGTCAGAGATTCGGTGAAATGGAAGTTTGGGCACTTGAAGCTTACGGTGCTGCTTACACATTGCAGGAAATCCTCACAGTCAAGTCAGACGATACTGTCGGACGTGTCAAGACTTATGAGGCTATCGTTAAAGGACAGAACGTTCCTAATCCTGGTATTCCGGAAGCATTCAAGGTTCTCGTTAAGGAGCTCCAGTCACTCGCACTTGATGTTAAGGTTCTTAATATTAATAATGAAGAAATCGACCTCAAGCAAAATTTTGACGATGATGACGATTTTGTACCACAGGCAACTGTTGATGCAAATATGGATCTCAGCGTTGACAGCGGTGACCTCAATGAAGGTTTCCTCGCTGAAGATGAGGACGGTATCTCAGAGCTTGAACTCGATGAAGATGAGGGATTCTCTGATGACTTTGATGACTCTGACTTCTTTAGTGATGATGAATAATTAATAATGCTGTGATGAGCAGGTCAAAACTTGCACCTGCTTGTCAAGGCATTTTCCGATACCTGTTTCAAGGCAAATGCTTTGGAGCACGTCATAAATTTAGATAAGGAATGGTGATTTTGATTGGAATTTAACGTATTTGAATCAATAAAAATCGGACTTGCATCACCTGAAAAGATCAGAGAATGGTCTTATGGTGTTGTTGACAGACCGGAAACGATAAATTACCGTACACAAAAGCCTGAAAAAGACGGTCTCTTTTGCGAAAAAATCTTTGGACCTACAAAGGACTGGGAATGTCACTGTGGAAAGTATAAAAAGATCCGTTTCAAGGGCAAAGTCTGCGAACGTTGCGGAGTTGAAGTAACTCGTGCAAAGGTTCGTCGTGAAAGAATGGGACACATTGAACTTGCTGCTCCTGTTTCACACATCTGGTACTTTAAGGGTACTCCTTCAAGAATCGGTCAGATGCTTGAAGTTTCTCAGAAAAGACTCGAAGAAGTTCTCTATTTCACTAAGTATATCGTAATTGATCCTGGTAATACAGCACTTACAAAGTGCGAGATCCTTTCAGAAAAGGATTATACTGAAATGCGTGAAAAGTATGAGGACGAATTCAGAGCTGGTATGGGTGCTGAAGCTATCAAGGAACTTCTCCAGGAAATCGACCTCGATAAGCTTTCAAATGAACTCAAGGCTGAGCTTAAAGACCTCCCTACCGGTCAGAAAAGAATAAAGCTCCTCAAAAGACTTGAAATCGTTGAGGCATTCAGACTCTCAGGTAACAGACCTGAATGGATGATTATGGACGTTGTTCCTGTTATCCCACCTGAGCTCAGACCTATGGTTATGCTCGATGGTGGCAGATATGCAACATCAGACCTCAATGACCTCTACAGACGTGTTATCAACAGAAATAACCGTCTTAAAAAGATGCTTGAACTTGAAGCTCCTGATATTATCGTAAGAAACGAAAAGAGAATGCTTCAGGAAGCTGTTGACGCTCTTATTGATAACGGTCGTCACGGCAGGCCTGTAACAGGACCAAACAATCGTCCGTTCAAGTCACTCTCTGATATGCTCAAGGGTAAACAGGGACGTTTCCGTCAGAACCTTCTCGGTAAGCGTGTTGACTATTCAGGACGTTCTGTTATCGTTGTCGGCCCAGAGCTTAAAATGTATCAGTGCGGTCTTCCAAAGGAAATGGCTCTTGAACTGTTTAAGCCTTTCGTTATGAAAAGACTCGTTGACACAAATCCATCTATTAACATTAAATCAGCAAGAAAAATGGTTGACCGTGCTAAGCCTGAGGTATGGGACGCACTCGAAAATGTCATTCAGGGACACCCTGTAATGCTCAACCGTGCTCCTACACTTCACAGACTCGGTATCCAGGCATTTGAACCTGTACTCGTTGAGGGTCGTGCTATCAAGCTTCACCCACTGGTTTGTACTGCGTTCAACGCTGACTTTGACGGTGACCAGATGGCTGTTCACCTCCCTATTTCTGCAGAGGCTCAGGCTGAGGCAAGATTCCTCATGCTTGCTGCTAACAACCTGCTCAAGCCTTCAGATGGTCGTCCTGTTGCAGTTCCTTCACAGGATATGCTCCTCGGTTCATACTATCTGACACTCCAGAAGCCTGGCGAAAAGGGTGAAGGCAAGGTGTTCCGTGACGTGAACGAGGCTTTGCTAGCTTATGATAACGGTGACGTTTCACTTCACGCTGCAATCAAGGTAAAGATTACAAAGCAGATCGGTGACAGACAGGTTTCAAAGATCATTGATGCTACTGTTGGTCGTCTTATCTTCAATGAAAACATTCCTCAGGATCTCGGATATGTTGACAGAACAAACTCTGACAAGCAGTTTGACCTCGAAATCTCTTTCCTCGTAAAGAAAGGTCAGATGTCAGATCTTATTGACAGATGTATCCAGCGTCATGGTACTGCTTCAACTTCAGAAGTTCTCGACAAGATCAAAGCTCTTGGTTATAAATATTCAACAAAGGCTGCTATCACTGTTGCTGTATGCGATGCTGAAATCCCAGCTGAAAAGAAAGATATTCTCGCTAATGCTGATGCTGCTGTTGACGTTGTTGACAGACAGTATAAGAGAGGTTATATTTCAAGAGAAGAAAAATCAAAGAAGTTTATCGAAATCTGGAACAAAGCTACTGATGAAGTTACAGATGCTCTGAAAAAGAGCCTTGACCCATACAACCCAATCAATATGATGGCTGATTCAGGTGCCCGTGGTAGTATCAGCCAGATCCGTCAGCTCGCTGGTATGCGTGGACTTATCGCTAACACGTCAGGTTCAACTATTGAGATGCCTATTCGTGCTAACTACCGTGAAGGTCTTAACATTCTCGAATACTTCATTTCATCCCGTGGTGCTCGTAAGGGTCTTGCCGATACAGCTTTGCGTACTGCTGACTCAGGTTACCTCACAAGACGTCTTGTTGACGTTTCACAGGACGTTATCATTCGTGAAGATGACTGTGGCTCTGATGAGGGTATTGACGTATTTGAAATCAGAAGTGGTCGTGAAAAGATCGAGTCACTCAACGAAAGACTTATAGGTCGTTACCTCGTTGAAGACCTCAAGGATCCTAATACAGGTGATGTTGCAATTTCTCACGACAAGCTTATGAACGAAAGCGATGCTCAGAGAGTCGTTGAAATTCTTGAAGCTACAGGCAAGGACAGAATTGCTATCCGTTCAGTTCTCAGATGTCATGCTAAGCATGGTGTTTGTGCTAAGTGTTACGGCGCTAACCTTGCAAACGGCAACGTTGTTCAGGTTGGTGAAGCTGTTGGTGTTATTTCAGCTCAGTCTATCGGTGAGCCTGGTACACAGCTTACAATGAGAACGTTCCATACAGGTGGTATCGCATCTGCAGAAGATATTACTCAGGGTCTTCCTCGTGTTGAAGAACTCTTTGAAATCAGACGTCCAAAGGGTGCTGCTATTGTCGCAAGAATTGATGGTGTTGTTCGTATTGAGGAAGTCAAGAAGAATAAGCAGGTAATTATTACTAAGGAAGATCTTAACGATCCTGAGCAAGAAAGTTACACAATTCCATACGGATACAAGCTCAGAGTTCGTGATGGAGATACTGTCAAAGCAGGTGACCTGCTCACTGAAGGTTCCATCTACCCTGCTGATATACTTGCTGTTAGCGGTGCTCAGGCTGTTCAGAACTATATCATCACAGAAGTTCAGAAGGTTTACCGTTTACAGGGTGTTGATATTAACGACAAGCATATCGAAGTTATCGTTCGTCAAATGATGAGAAAAGTCAAGGTTGAAGATTCAGGCAGCAGTTATCTGCTTCCTGGTGCACTTGTTGACAGAAACGAAGTTGCTGCTATCAATGAGGAAATCCAGAAAGAAATTGATGCAGGTGACATCAACGCTAAGCTTGTTACTACTATTCCTGTACTTCAGGGTATTACAAAGGCTTCTTCCTACTCAGACAGCTTCCTGTCTGCTGCATCATTCCAGGAAACTACAAAGGCTCTTACTGATGCTGCTATCAAGGGCAAATCCGACAAGCTTCTCGGACTCAAGGAAAACGTTATTATCGGTAAGCTTATCCCTGCCGGAACAGGTATGGACGTTTACAACAACGTACAGATCGTCAAGAACGAAACTGTTACACAGAACGTATAATAGCTTATATACAAAGAAAACTGCATGGTTTGAAACCATGCAGTTTTTTATTGCAATTTTTTTATTTGTTTTCTACCAAGCATACAGCCGTAGCAGAAATACCCTTTTCCTCGCCTGTGAAACCGAGTTTTTCCTCCGTCGTTGCCTTGACAGATACCTGAGTTACACTGATACTGCACGCATCTGCAATGTTCTGACGCATGGTATCAATGTACGGTGCAAGCTTCGGCTTCTGAGCACAGATAGTAGAATCAATATTGACAATACTATAACCCTCATTATCCAGAATAGCACAAACATGACGCAACAGTTGAATACTGTCAGCACCCTTGTACTTCTCATCAGTGTCGGGAAAATGCTTTCCTATGTCACCTAACGCAACAGCACCCAGAAGTGCATCCATAACAGCGTGAACAAGCACGTCAGCATCAGAGTGACCAAGCAGTCCCTTGTCATGTGGAATATCTACTCCACCGAGTATCAACTTTCTTTCCTCACAAAGCTTGTGAACATCGTAGCCATAACCAATTCTCATACCACACATCTCCTAAACCTCAGAATAGTTTCCCAGAAACTTGAAGTATGAAAGCTCCGAGTTAAGCTCATTTATGAGCTTTATAACATCCGGAGATGATATACTCCCCTCAAAATCAAGGTAAAAAATAACGTCAAAATCAGTGTTTGCAATAGGCATACTCTCGATCATACAAAGGTTCAGCCCTGCAACTGAAAACTTTGTGAGCAAGCGGTAAAGTGATGATGAAGTATGTGGCAATGCAAGTGAAACTGAAATTATGTCAGCATTTTCAGGACAAAGATTCTTCTTTGAAATGAGCATGAACTTTGTATAATTCTCCTGCACGTTTGCAATGCTGTGTTCAAGAATCTCAAGTCCGAGGTCTTCAGCACAAACGGTTGAACAGATAGCTCCCAAAGGTTTGTCTGAGCTTTTTATGTAGCATGCAGCAAGTGATGTGTTCGAGTATGTATGCGTCTTAAATCCATGCTTTTTGATAAACTCAGAACACTGCATAATGCCCTGCTCATGAGAATAAATTGACTTTATATCCTCCAGCTTGACACCCTTTTTGACAGCAAGACAATGGTCAACCTTTACCTTTGTCTGAGCACAAATCTTGAAATTATGTATCCTCATAAGACTGTATGTCTGTATCACTGAGCCTGTTGTACTGTTTGCAAAAGGAAGAACTCCAAACTCAGCGTCACCATTCTCAACGGCATTGAAAACCTCATCAAAATTTTCATAGAAAACAGTTTTACCGCCTTTGATAAACTGAGTGCTTGCGATATGCGAATATGATCCAACCGTTCCCGGAACGGCTACAACAGGTGAGCCTGTAAGATCAAGCTTTTCAAACTCTATCGGGTTACTGTCAGAAAAGAATTTCTGATATTGCTTGCACTTTGAAATATCCATAAGCGTTGTAAAAAACACCTCAGCAGAGTTACCAAGCTCCTCAGGAACGTTGTTACGCACCTTTTTGATTATTTCATTTTCACGATCGGCCTGAAAAACAGGCATATTATTCTTTATCTTATATTCAGCTACTCCGAAACTACATTCCATACGCTTTTTAAATAGCTCGATAATCTCATTGTCAATATCGTTAATATTCTGTCTGAGTTCTTTAAGATCCACGTCCATGACCCCTTTTTATTTATTCTGAAATATAATTATATCATATTTTTCTCTCTTCTGCAAGTAAAGCGAATAAAAAAACACAGCCAAAAAGGGCTGTGTTAATTCATAAAAGATCAATCCACTATGTTTCTTCTCCCCAAATATCTGTTTTGAATATTTTTCATTCAACAAAATCTTTTATAAATCTATTTGTTTTTTTACATCACTGACAACTGCTCCTGAGAAAGTGCAACAACTTCCCCTTTTTCAAGAGATTTCTGAACGTCAATGTATCGCTGATTAGAGCTTCCCATAAACTTTAGTTCCAGACTGCGTTTTGCAAGTACAAACGGACCGTCAACAAGATAATCAAGCCTTTTCAGTAACTCCATGTAGCCGTTTTTCTCATCAGCATGAGCCACCAGATACTCGAATGTATAACCCGTGTAAGCCATGACATTCATTTTAAACGCTTTATGAGCATGAATCCTGTCTGCAAGCTCTGCAAGAGGCTTTGCCTGACAGAATGGATCACCACCACTGAAAGTCACTCCGTCAAGAATGGGATCTCTTATTATCATCTCAAAAATATCGTCAGTGTCCTCCCAGCGACCACCATCAAAATCATGAGTATCAGGATTGTGACAACCCTCACAGTTATGCGGACACCCCTGAGTAAACACAGCAAATCTTATTCCCGGACCGTCAACAATAGACTCGTTTATTAGTCCTGCAATTTTAATTTTCATTTTTATTCTCCCAATATTTCAAAAGCCGTATATATCATACGGCTTTTAATACTATCATTTGCCTAACATTATTAATGACAATAGCTTTGATTTTCTAATTATAGTTCTGCTTATAATCATCGGAATAATAACACCTAAAGCTGTCGCTATAACTACAGTAATATAAGAGTTGATTCCGATAATATTATTCAGAGCAATTGCACCCATTGCTACACAATACGGATTATGCATCAAATAAATATCGTATGAATAATCACCGATTTTATTAATAATTGAACCCGAAGCTTTCAGGATTCTTGTGTTTTCAATATAAACCGCAAGACCATATAACAACCATACACCCAAGAAGCCAATAATATACTTTACCAAAAGCTGAATGGATTCATTAAAATCAATATTAATCATAACAATTCTTAGAACACTGAACATGATAAATGCAATCGTAACAATAGAAAATGCAATCGGCTTTTTTATTTTTCTTATTAAGCTGGAAACGGAATTGTTATTACATATAAATCTTCCAAAAAAGAAGAAAACACACCACACAAAAAAACGTCCGATAATATGAGGAAATTCAATATACCTTGTCAAGAACCCAAGAAACAGTGCTATCGGGAGCATGATAACATTACTTCCATATTTATTAATAATGATATTAACTACAAAGAAAAGGAAAAGAACATATAAAAACCAAAGGTGCTCTGTGTAAAATTTATTGTATGTCAAAAGCCCTTTACCAGATCCCATAAACTCATTTGTTCAAATCCGGCCTTTGTCAAAAGTCCACCTATTCCATTACTTAAATATGCAACTTGCACCCCGATCCATAGCAATATAGTCCAAAAAGCATACGGAAGTAATAAATGTTTTGCTTTCAAAGCAATAAAGCGTACCTTTTTACCATTCGCTGTATATTTTTCAAGCTTATTTTCAAACAAATATCCTGAAATAATAAAGAAAGCCGGCATGTGAAAGCATGTAATAATCTGCCATATGTTTTTCAAGATTACCGTGTCTTCAACACGAGCAATCGCATGACTTATCAATACTACAATTATTGACAGACCCCTTAATATTTGTATAGTATTTATTTTAGATTTCACGATTTTTACCAATCTTTAATATATATTCGCCTGTAATATTCACAATATAAGTCTAATTTAATTACAGCAATCAGGCATTTTTATTCTCTTGATTCGCTCGGTTCTTATTTTTGAGTGTTCAGCCTCACTTCTGCCACACTTTGGACATTTATCACCGATAATACCTGTGTATCCACAAACAGGGTCACGGTCAACAGGATGGTTGACTGAGCCATATCCAATACCCGATTCTTTCATGCAACGGATAACTTTTTCAAATGCTGTAAGGTTCTGCAATGGATCACCGTCAAGCTCAATATAGCTGATGTGACCTGCATTAGTAAGATTATGATAAGGAGCTTCAATCTTGATCTTATCAAAAGCATTAATGTTATAATATACAGGAACATGGAAAGAGTTGGTATAATAATCTCTGTCAGTAACGCCTTCTATCTTACCATAACGCTGAGCATCCATGCGTACAAATCTTCCTGAAAGTCCCTCAGCAGGAGTAGCAAGCAATGAGAAGTTAAGACCTGTTCTTGCAGATTCCTCGTCCATTCTTGCTCTCATACGGCTGATGATTTCCATACCAAGCTCTCTTGCTTCCTCAGATTCACCGTGATGCTTGCCGATAAGAGCTTTCAGACACTCAGCCAATCCGATAAATCCTACTGACAATGTACCGTGTTTGAGAACCTCACCAACCTCGTCATCATAGTCAAGCTTTTCAGAGTCAATCCACACACCCTGTCCCATAAGGAATGGATAATTTTTAACCTTCTTTGAAGACTGGATTCTGAAACGGTGCATGAGCTGGTCAATACACAGATCCATAATCTCATCAAGACTGTCATAGAAAGCACCGATATTGCCCTGAGCATTGATACCAAGACGGGGCAGGTTGATTGATGTGAACGAAAGATTTCCTCTGCCTGTTACGATCTCTCTAGAAGGATCGTAATTGTTACCGATAACACGAGTACGACAACCCATGTAAGCAATCTCTGTATCAGGATCACCTTCCTTGTAATAAGGAAGATTGAATGGAGCATCAATAAACGAGAAGTTCGGGAACAATCTCTTTGCCGAAACTCTGCAAGCCAGTTTAAAGAGATCATAGTTAGGATCAGTAGGGTTATAGTTTATTCCTTCTTTTACCTTGAAAATATGAATAGGGAAAATCGGTGTTTCACCATTTCCAAGACCTGCCTCTTCAGCAAGCAGAATGTTCTTGATTACCATTCTTCCCTCGATTGATGTGTCAGTACCATAGTTGATTGAGCTGAAAGGAGTCTGAGCACCTGCACGGGAGTTCATTGTATTGAGGTTGTGTACCAAAGCTTCCATAGCCTGATATGTAGCACGGTCAGTTTCCTTAACAGCAGTTTTATACGCAAAATCCTGTATCTTTTTCACTGTTTCAGCATTTGCAAATGCAAGAAGCATTTCAGCTTCTGCTTCCTGATAACCATTATCATTAGCAAGTGTTGGAACAAGTCCTTTTTCTTTTTCGATATTTTCAGCAATCTTCTTTGCAATATCAAGAGAATCTGTCACATTGCCAAGCAATGCCAATCCTCTGTGAATATTATCGCGATAACGGTGCCTGAAAGTTTTCTTTACACCGTCAGCCATGTCGTAGTCAAACTTAGGAATAGACTGTCCACCATGCTGGTCATTCTGGTTAGACTGGATAGCAATACAAGCAAGTGCCGCATAGCTTGAAATCTCATTCGGAGTTCTCAGATAACCATGACCGGTTGAGAAACCATTCTTATAAAGTTTTTTCAGATCAATCTGGCAGCAGGTAGTAGTAAGAGTATAGAAATCCATATCGTGAATGTGAATATCACCCTCAGCATGAGCCTTTGCATGCTTAGGATCGAGAACATACATCTCATAGAACTCCTTAGCACCAACAGAACCATACTTGAGCATAGTACCCATTGCAGTGTCGCCATCAATATTTGCATTTTCACGCTTAAGGTCACTATCTTTTGCAGACTTGAATGTAAGGTCCTCATAAACCTTCATAAGACGAGTATTCATTTCTCTTGCACGAGTACGTGTACTTCTATAAAGAATGTAGGATTTAGCGGTAGCAGCATGGCCTTCTTCGATAAGTACCTTTTCAACGCAGTCCTGAATCTCCTCAACAGTTGGAGAAGTCAGATTCATGCTCATAAGCATATCTACAACCTTACCTGAAAGCTCCAAAGCCTCCTCATAGTCGCTTCCACCAACCGACTGTGCAGCCTTGTATATAGCATTAGCGATTTTTTCAATGTTGAATGTAACGTTTCTTCCGTCTCTCTTTTTAATTTTGATAATCATTATTTCTTCCTCCGTCATTAATTTCTATTTATTGCGAATCAATATCCTGCAAGCGTCAAACACAAGATATAGTATCTCATAAGCAACTATACACAAGTATATAGTATTAATTTGATTAAGTCAAGTGGATTTCTGACAAAATAAAGGGTGTTTTTTTGTGCAAGCTATACAAATACGAAAGTCTATAATTTTCTTCTTGCATTTTGAAAATTAAGATTTCCGAGCTGTAAAGTTTTAAACTTTACAGCTTATTCTGATAATTACCATTGTAAGGCTTTTAGCTTTACAGAACATCTTCCCTAATTAATGGGGTTTTTATGCTTTTAGACAGAAAATCAACTGAATAGCACAAATCCTCAGTATTAAAAAACAGATTCGTTTTTTTGGACATAAAAAATAACATCAACCACAACATATAGTGTCAAGCGAATAAGCTTAACGACAGCATATTGTATTCTTTTTTTGACATATCAATCATATTTATTTTTATATGTTGTGCTATAATAAAAAAACAGGCACAGAAATCTGTGACTGTTTTTCCTGCTAATTCACAATAACCTGCGATGACTCTTCAAACGTGTAATCATGAGTAACGACCGATTCACCAATTTCATGACTCACAACATCAGTTATCGTTGTATTCATCATATAGGCACAGAATCCAACAATAAAGACAAAAATCGCAACAAGTGCAAGCAGGTCAATACGATATTTTAGCTTCTTTTTTTCCTTCTTCTTTGACATATTTATCTTCCTTATCAATTAATCTCTCAATATTATAACTTATTTTCACTCTTTTTTCAAGTCCTTTTTTATCCAACTATTTAAAACATCCAGCTTCACTGTGTAAAACTATTGCCAAACTAAGTGCGTTGATGTATAATAATAGTATTGATTTTAATTTTATTATGAAATGAGGCATTTGTTATGTGCGGATTTGTAGGCTTTACTAACAGAATCAATGACACTGATTTGGTTATCGAGAAAATGATGGATCGTATAAGACACAGAGGTCCTGATTCTGATGGAAAATATGTAGACGAAAAGGTCGCAATGGGATTCAGACGTCTCTCTATAATTGATCTTTCTAATAAAGGCAGTCAGCCAATCTTCAATGAGGATAAGTCGATAATTATTACTTTCAATGGCGAAATATATAACTATCAGGAGCTTAGAAACTCACTTATCAACGCTGGGCACAGCTTTTACACCAATACTGACACTGAGGTAATTGTTCATGGCTATGAACAGTGGGGTACTGATGTGCTGAACAAGCTCAGAGGTATGTTCGCTTTTGTAATATACGATAAGAATAAAAATCAGGTTTTCGGTGCAAGGGATTTCTTTGGTATAAAGCCTGTTTACTACGCAAAAATGGGTGAAACGCTGATGTGGGGTTCTGAGATTAAAAGCTTTCTTGATCACCCACAGTTCAAAAAAGAGCTGAACACTACAGCCCTGGAGAACTATCTGACATTCCAATACTCACCTACTAACGAAACGTTCTTCAAGAATGTATACAAACTCCCTGCTGCTCACTATTTTATTTATAAGGACGGCAAAATGGACGTTCAGAGATACTGGGAAGTTAAATTTACACCTGATGACAAGCCCGACCTTGAAGAATGGGTATCAAGAATTACAGACACATTCAAGAACTCCGTTTCTGCACACAAAATAGCTGATGTTGAAGTCGGTTCATTTCTATCAAGTGGTGTCGATTCGAGCTATGTTGCTGCCGTTGCCGATGTTGACAAAACCTTTACTGTCGGATTCGGTGAAGACGAAAAGTATAACGAGATAGGCTATGCAAAGGAATTTTCAAAATATATTGGTAAGGAAAACACTTCAAAGGTTATCACTCCTGAGGAATACTGGGACAATTTTGCTAAGATACAGTACCACATGGACGAACCACTTGCTGATCCTGCTGCTGTTGCACTTTTCTTTGTATGCCAGCTTGCAGCCCAGAAAGTTAAGGTAGTACTGAGTGGTGAGGGTGCTGACGAGATTTTCGGTGGTTATAATATATATCACAACCCTGCTGACATGGCTTCATATAATAAGATTCCACGTCCTATAAGAAAAACTATCGGTGCAATAGCAGAGCATCTTCCTCATAGGCATGGTGTAAACTTCCTGATAAGAGGCTCAAAGGACTTGCAGGAACGTTTTATTGGCAATGCTTATATATTCACCGAAAAGGAGCGTAAGCAACTGCTCAGAATCAAGACAGACGCTCCGAATCCGATGGCAATAACAAAGCCTTTCTATGACAAATGCAAGGACAATGATGAGGTAACTCAGATGCAGTATCTTGATTTGCACCTCTGGATGACTGGAGATATTCTGCTTAAGGCTGACAAAATGAGTATGGCTCATTCGCTTGAACTGCGTGTACCCTTCCTCGACAAGGAGGTCATGGCTCTCGCTGAGAAGATTCCTACAAAGCACCGTGTCACAAAGGAAAACACAAAGTACGCAATGCGAATTGCTGCACTGAAAGCTTGTCCTCCTCAGACAGCAAACAAGAAAAAGCTTGGTTTCCCTGTGCCAATCCGTGTATGGCTCAAAGAAGACAAGTATTACAACTACGTCAAAGAAAAGTTCACCTCACCACAGGCTGAGCAGTTCTTCAACACTGATAAGCTTGTCGCACTGCTTGACGACCACCGTGCAGGTAACTATGATAACTCCAGAAAAATTTGGACCGTGTTCACATTCCTTGTGTGGTATGATGTTTACTTTGGTGAAAATACGCAATACTAAAAGAAAAGTCTGTCGGCAGTTCACAAACGCTGACAGACTTTTATATTATATATTTTCTTTTAAAAATTGCATTACTTCAAACAGATTTTCAAACTTACCACAAGTCATTGCAAGTATTTCATCAGTCGGTTCTATAAGGTCTGGTACCATAAGTGGCATCATATCTGCTCCAAAAGCTGAACGTATACCATTTTGTGAATCTTCAATAGCTATAGTATTGCAAGGAGCAACACCTAACTTTTCGCAAGCCTTTATGTAAATTTCAGGATTAGGTTTACTGTGTGATATCATATCACCACCCATGATAACAGAAAAATATTCTCTTATTCCTGCCCTTTCAAGGTGAGAAATTATTTTATCATACTTTGTAGATGAAGCAAGACCAACAGTAAAACCAATATTGTTAAGATACTCCAGAATTTCCACAGCTCCGGACTTTATTGGCATACCATTATTTTTTATCTGCTCTTTTACCATTGTTTCTATTTCGTTGTGATACTTTTCAATCGAAAAATCCTGACCATATTTTGCTTTCATTAATGCAACGGAATCAACAACACTCAGTCCGATACAGCTTCTTGCCGATTGATCAACATCTGCTATATTATCCCTTTTTCCAATAAACTTCCATGCTTCAAGATACATTCGCTCAGTATCAAAAATAATACCATCCATATCAAAAACAACAGCTTTTATATCATTGATTTTCAGCATTTATGACTCCTTTACTTAAAGTACATATACAGATTGCACTTTATCATACCGTTGTAAAGCTTACGTTTTTTGTCAGCCTTTTTACCAAAAAACTGCTCAAAATCCTCATGTGGAGCGATTATGTAGCATGGGTTCTCCCTTGACGGTGACAACTTCTGCCCCAGTTTCTTGTAAAGCTCCTCGGCCTCTTTTATCTGCAAGAGTCGCTCACCATACGGCGGATTGCATATCGTGATTGAGTTATCAATCTGCGAGAACCTTACAATATCCTGCTGTTTTACTGTCAGTTTTGAGCCGACTCCTGCTTTTTTTGCATTATCCCTTGTAAGCTCAACTGCCATGTCGTCAATATCAAAGCCAAACCCTGCAAATCTCCCTATACGATCAATGGAATCCATAGCATTTGCCCTCTCGGTCTGCCATATCTTCTCCGGGATAACATCCCACTTTTGTGCAGCAAAATTTCTGCGAAGTCCGGGAGCAATGTTCAGAGCCTTGTATGCCGACTCAATGAGAAAAGTTCCAGATCCACACATCGGGTCACATACAACACTATCATGACGTACTCTCGCAAGGTCAACGATACCTGCCGCAAGAGTTTCCTTTATCGGAGCGTCGTTGGAATTTCTTCTGTATCCACGCTTGTGAAGTCCCTGCCCTGACGTATCAAGATATATAGTACAAATGTCCTTATGTAATGCAAATTGCATCTGATGCACTGCACCGTCCTCATCAAACCAGCTTATACCATACTTTTCTTTAAGTCTTTCAACGCTTGCTTTCTTAATAATTTTCTGACAATCAGGAACACTGTGCAACTGTGAATTAAGAGAGAAACCCTTTACGGGAAATGCATCATTTTTACCAATGTAATCCTCCAAAGGCAACGACTTTACACCTTGAAAAAGCTGTTCAAATGTCTTTGCCTCAAAACTACCAAGCTCAATGAGTACTCTCTCAGCAGTTGAAAGCCATAAATTTGCCTTAACAAGTGTCGAAAAATCACCGTCAAAACTGATCTTTCCGTCAGTAACAGTGATGTTCTCTCCTCCGATTTTTTTTATCTCAAAGTTTAAAACGCTCTCCAATCCAAAATGACATGGACAGCAAATTCTTATCCTTTCCATCTTATCCCCTCTCTCAATCTCAAACATATCAGATAAAATAGTAATGTGATGATCATTTACTGCAACTTATTGGGTAATCTATCTGAAAATAATCCAGAAGCTTTTTCAAACTTCAGGTAACAAAAGAAAAAAAGAGGCTTATCAAAACTTTACAATGATTATTAAGCATAATTTATGCGTTTATCATTGACTCATAGCTAACCTAAGCCTCTTTTGTATTTTTATTCAGAAGTCTTTGTAAATGGGTACGGGGAATAACCCTTCTTCAGAAAGGTTTCCCCGATTAAATACAATTAATAACTCCACATAACTATCCAGCTAAAATGTTGGATATTGAATATTACCAGTGGTTACCGTTGCAAACCTGAGGAATATTAGTTTGTTTATAGTAACCCGTAGCAGTATTATAGCAATAATCGCCAGCAATCAAGCCGGTTGAAGTGCAATACTTAAGCTCCTTGACTGTATCAGGCATTTCAAAGACATGATGTTTTTCGGTTTCAGCAATATCACCGAATATATTTTTCCAGATAGCAGCGATATTCTGATAATTATTAGTAGGAATTCTCTTTTGAGGGTCAAAACCGATCCAGATACCACTGACATAATCAGGAGTACAACCAACAAAATTGAGATCCTTCCAGTCAGTAGTGGTACCCGTCTTAGCAGCGACTTCCGTCTTATTGAGATTAGCCTCACGACCTGTACCATCATTAGAATTTACAACTGTCTGCATCATTTTGTTCATAACGAAAGCAGTTGACTCACTGATGACCTGCTTGTAGCCGTCAGTATGTTCGAAAATAACATCACCGTCAGCATTAGTCATGCTTGAAATATACGTAGTTTCGTACTTTTTACCACCGTTTCCGAAAATTGAATATGCACTGACAAGCTCTTCAAGAATAGTACCGTTTGTCATACCACCAACCGTAACAGCTGAATAGTCCATATCATTATCAGTTAGAGTCGAAATATCCAGCTTTTCCTTGAGGAAGTTGTAAGAATAAGCAGGTGTCATCTTCTCGATAAGCTGTGCAGGCATTGTGTTGAGCGAACGCTGGAGCATCTGATAAGTAAACAAATTCTTATTTGACCAGTTTTCGCTGTCGCCTGTTTCAGAATAGTTGACAGGCCACTTTATATTCTTACCATTGGATTTTATAGTGATTGGCTCATCCTTATACATTGATGACCAAGTAATAATATCCTGATCAAGAGCAGGGGCATAAGAAGCAATAGGCTTAATGCACGATCCCGGTGAACGGGTTGCCATAGTAGCGTTACTCCAGCTTCGTGAATCTTTTTTTACCTTACGGCTTCCAACAACAGCCTTGACATTTCCCTTGTAATCCATAGCGATAAAGCCTGACTGAAGATTATCCTCATTAAGGTAGTAATTCTGGAAGTTGCTGTTGTTAAGCATTTCAACCTCGATTTTGTGCTGCATATCAATATCAACAGTAGTCACGATAGTATAACCACCGTTGTAAAGTCTGTCAGAAGCCTCTTCAAGCGTAATGCCATAATTTTCTGACAAGATGTTGATAGACTGATTGATTACAGCGTCCACAAAGTAAGAAGTCGGTCCCTGGTCCTCAAGCTCAGATTCATACTGCGTATCACTTGAAAAATCAGGATCAGCAGTAACCTTAAGCTCCTCGTTGATTGCCTGGTTGTACTCCTCATCAGATATAGCACCATTTTCAAGCATTTTATCAAGACAATATTTCTGTCTTACCCTGTTATTTTCAGGATTTGTATTCGGATTATAATAAGTCGGAGCAGTTGTCATACCTGCAAGAGAAGCTGCCTCGGCAAGAGTAAGCTGAGATACGTCCTTACTGAAATAGTAGTTTGCAGCAGCTTGAACACCGATAATATCCTGTTGACCGTCACCAAGAGGTATGATATTCAGATAACACTGCAGAATTTCTTCCTTTGTGTAAGTTTTTTCAACGTTGATTGCACGGAAAATTTCTCTGATTTTACGTTCAACACCTGCAGCATTGCTTCTTGCGTCATCACCCGTTACATTCTTGATGGTCTGCTGAGTAATCGTTGAACCACCCTGCGTATTACCAAGCAATGTATAAATGATACTACCGAATGTACGCTTGAAATCAACACCGTCATGGTCCTTGAATCGTTCGTCCTCAGTATACATATAAGCATCGCAAACATGCTGAGGAATATTTTCGATGTCAACCCATGAAATTTTCTTGCTTGGATTTTTCAGTGCATAATAAAGCTCATACTGATTTGAGTTTTCGTCATTCTCATCATAGTCAGGATTTTCATAGAGAATTCTCGTTATATTGCTTGAAACAACACCATTATCAAGACTGATAGTAGTTGTTGTATCAGCAAAGTTCAGAATATAAATAGTCAGAGCCGTTGCAAATATTGAAACAGTTATAATAAGTATCAAAAACATTGACAATACAACTGTTCCGAACACTTTCAGAGCTTTGAGAACAGGTTTCTTCTTTTTCTTTTTGTTGACCTGTTTTGGTGTTTTCCTGATATTATCCATAATATAACCTTTCACAATTAATTGCTCGTTGTTATTATTCTCAGATTTCATTAAAATAATCTGTCACAATGATTTAACAAAAACGGGGACGATTGCTCGTCCCCACATATTTTGAACTTACTCTTCTTCTGCTTCAGCCTCAGTTTCAGTTTCTACACTTTCTTCAGCCTCAGCTTCAGTTTCCTCTTCAGGAAGCAAAGCTCTCATAGACAAGCTGATTCTCTTTTTCTCCAAGTCGATTTCAGTGATCTTAACTTCAACCTCCTGATCAACAGTCAGAATATCAGCAACATTGTTTACTCTCTGGTTTGCGATCTGAGAAATATGAATAAGTCCATCAATTCCCTCAATGATCTGAGCAAAAGCACCGAATGAAGTAATTGAAACGATAGTAGCCTTACAAGTCATACCAACTTCATAGTTTGCCTTGAAGATCTCCCATGGATTCTCTGATTCTTTCTTATAAACCAAAGAAACCTTCTTTGTTTCTTCATCAATATCCTTGATAGTAACTTCAATCTTGTCACCAACAGAAACAACGTCTGATGGGTGCTTGATTCTCTTCCAGGTAAGATCTGCTCTTCTGATAAGGCCATCTACTCCACCGAGATCAATGAATACACCATAGTCAGTAATTGATTTAACTTCACCTGTAACGACATCTCCTGCATGAACGTTCTCAAAGAACTTAGCCTGTGCAGCTTCTCTTTCCTCACGGATAACGATACGGATTGAACCAACTGCTCTATGCTTAGCCTCGTTTACTTCAAGAATCTTGAAGTCTACTGTTGACTTGAGCAATTCATTCAGATCATAGTCACGTCTTGGAGTAGCCTGTGATGCAGGGATAAATACCTTTACTCCGTTTGTTGCAACGAGTACACCACCCTTTACAACGTTTGTTACAACTCCTGTAAGAATAGCATTTTCTTCCTTAGCAGCAACAATCTTTTCAAATCCAAGAGCAGCATCTACCTTCTTCTTTGAAAGTGTAACGATACCGTCCTGATCGCTTGTTTTCAATACAATAAGATCAACCTTCTGACCAACTTCAACTACATCTTCAGGCTTGAGTGTAGGATCATCAGTAAGCTCGCTTGACGGAATATATCCTGTGTGCTTTGTACCAATATCAACGATTACTTCACCGTTATTGATAGCAGTAACGATACCTTCAACCTTCATCCCCGTATGTATTTTTTTAAGAGTTTTTTCAAGCTCCTCTGCGAAGTTAAACTCCTCTTCAACTGTGTTAAGCATTTCACTCATGGTTTGTTGTACCTCCTTGATTATATAAGCCGGTGTTGATGCTCCGGCAGAAATCCCGATAAATTTTGCGTTAGATAAGTCGATATTATCCAGATCCTTTGCTTCTTCAATAAGATAGCAAGGACAATATTCATCACACACAGCCTTAAGCTTATGTGTATTCGAGCTGTGTTTTCCACCGACAATTATCATTACATCAGCTTTCATTGCAAGCTCCCTGACCTCACGCTGTCTTTCGGAGGTTGCGTTACATATCGTATCAAATATCAACGCCTCAGGTAATATCTCTCTTGCTTTTTCACAGCACTGCTTCCACATTTTATTATTATACGTTGTCTGCGCTAAAATTGCAACCTTTTCAGAGAAAAAATTCTGTTTTTTCACCAACTTTTCAAATTCCTCACAACCATCGAACACATAAGAATCTCCGACACAATGTCCACAGATTCCCTGCACCTCAGGATGATTTTTGTCGCCTGCTATCAGAATATCATAGCCATGTGAGGACTTTTCAAAAGCAATTTTGTGTATTCTTTCAACAAACGGACAAGTAGCGTCAACAATCTCAGCACCGATTTCGTTAAGCTTGTCATATACAGCCTGTCCAACACCATGAGAACGTATAATAACCGTATGTTCCTTTTTGACCTCAGACAACTCTACAGCCTTACAACCTCTTGTTTCCAGGTCTTGCACCACATTACTGTTGTGAATAATCGGACCTAACGTTACAACATTATTTCGGTTATCTAATTTATTATACACTATTTTTACAGCTCTGTCTACACCAAAACAAAATCCTGCAGTCTTTGCAGTACAAATTTTACAATTTGTTAACATATTAATATACCAACTTTGTTATCTCGTCCATGATGATACCTTTTAACCTTTTGAGTTCACGAGGATTGGCAGATGTAATATTAAGCTCCTCAGGACTGATAGGCTTACCAAAACGGACAATGATTTTTTTTCTGAATTTAAGCTTGCCCTCAAAATTGATACCTACAGGTATAACAGGTACCTGAGCGAGTGCAGCGATAAGTGCAACACCTGTTTTACCCTTTCCGACAGTACCATCCTTTGAACGTGTACCTTCAGGGAAGATAACCAGGTTTTTACCAGAATTCAGCTTTTCTATAGATGTATCAATGACAGCCGTGTCACCATTTCCTCTTGTTACAGGAAACGCACCGAATGCTGTAATCAGCCATTTGAAGAAAATATTCTGCTTGAAGAGCTCCTCTTTAGCCATATAAGTGCAAGGTACTCTTGTCGGCAATGCGATAAGAACAGGGTCTGTATAGCTTCTGTGATTTGACGCAAAAATGTTACTTCCATCTGTTGGAACATTCTCCCTTCCCTCAAAAGAAAGGTTATAGTACATCTTAAATATTCCCATGACTATCAATCCGAGAATCCTGTAAAAAAACATCTTGACAGGAGAGAGCTTTTTACCTTTCACTACAGGGTCAACCTTCGGAAGTTGACGGATTTTACGTTTTCCCTCCTGTTTTGTACCTGCTGTTTTTTCGGTAATTATCTTATATATCTCCTCAACAGATTCCTCCAGACTAAGATGAGTAGAGTCAACCTCAACAGCATCATCAGCCTTTTTGAGTGGAGCTATCTCACGGTGAGTATCGTTATAATCACGCTGAATAATATCCCTTAGCACCTCATCATAGGTTGAACTATCCCCTTTTTCGGACAGTTCCTTGAAGCGTCTGTTAGCTCTTTCTTCAGCAGTAGCCGTCAGGAACACTTTTACATCAGCGTTCGGAAGTACTACTGTACCGATGTCACGACCGTCCATTATAATATTATTTTCCTTTGCGATATTCTGCTGAAGTGCAAACAAAAACTCACGCACCGCAGGTATAGCTGACACTACAGATGCTCCCATTGAAACCTCAGGAGTACGAATCTTATCAGAAACGTCCTCACCATTGAGCATAACGTGCTGAGCATCATCAGCGTAGGTCAGTTGTACGTTCACATCTTCAAGCAATGGCACAACGCTGTCAGAATCCTTTGGATCAACACCCTTTGATATAACGTAATACGCAATAGAACGATACAACGCACCCGTATCAACATAGACATACTGCATTTTTTTCGCAAGCATTTTAGCAATAGTAGATTTTCCTGCACCTGATGGTCCATCAAGAGCAATATTGATTCCCATATATAAACTTCCCTTCACTTATAAATCACAATTCACAAAAATAGTGCTCAAATTTTGATGCATAAGATATCTTATGTAAACTGATATTAACTTTAATTTCTGTAGCACAAGCACATTATGAAATCCGACTACCTGCCGTAAAACAGGTCCATGAGCTTAATCAACAACATCAAACAAATTTCCTGAACAACCTCATTCTATCGTTACACATCTGTGAATTGTACATTAATATTATACCACAATTTTGACATTCAATCAAGTTTCAAACGATAATATCAGCTGAATTGACGATGATTATTTTTCTCAGCTCAGCAAGACTCAATTCAACCTGCCATCCGATTTTTCCTGCACTGAAAATGATCGTATCAAATTTCTCAGCCGTCTTGTGAACAGTAGTGAGAAACTGTTTTTTCATACCAACAGGTGAACAACCACCATGAACGTATCCTGTGGTTTTAAGCAAGTCCTTTTGCTTTATCATCTCTACCGACTTTTCACCAACAGCAACCGCTGCCTTTTTGAGATCAAGCTCCTCTGCAACAGGTATCATAAAGACAAAATGCTCACCACTCTTACCTTTTGTTACAAGAGTCTTGAACACCTGTTCAGGATTCTCGTTCAAAGCCTCTGCTACTTCAATACCACTCACTGCACCGGTGTCCTCATAACAGTGAGCTTTGTATGCTGTTTTATTCTTGTCGAGAATTCTCATGACATTTGTTTTAAAAGCCATATCTATAACTCCGTTCAAAGCATAGCCTGAACCGCAGCAAATGCCGTTGCAAAGGCTATCTGTAAATTATATCCTCCTGTGTAAGCGTCAACATCAAGCACCTCTCCAATGAAATAAAGTCCACTTACAAGCTTGGATTCCATAGTTTTCGGAGATACTTCATTGACATTCACTCCACCTCTTGTAATGATAGCTTCATCAATCGGTCGCAAGGCCTTGATGTTGAATATCATATTTTTCAGTAGTCCGACAAGCTTTTCACGTTCTTCACGAGTTATCTGGTTGACCTTTTTGAATGACGGAATACCACTCATCTTAACGACAACAGGTATCATCTTTGATGGCAGAAGCTTATTAAGTGAGTTTGAAAAATCCCTGTTCGGGAAGTCACTAAAATCACGCAGAATACGCTCATCAAGCTTCTCATACGACAATGCAGGTTTAAGATCTATCGCAATGGTGTACCTACCCTTTGTTATCTTGTCCATATGCGCAGATGCAGAAAGTACCAGCGGTCCGGAAAGTCCGAAATGCGTGAAAAGCATCTCGCCAAGCTCTGAAAACAGAGGCTTTTCCCTTCCTTGTTCATAAAGACTCAGGACACAATTTCTTAGTGAAAGTCCCATCATTTCAGCAGGCTCTTTTTCCTCAGTGACCATAGGACAAAGTGACGGCGTAAGCTCTGTGACCGTATGCCCTGCCTGTTTCGCAAAAGCATATCCGTCACCAGTCGAGCCTGTTTTCGGGTATGACTTTCCACCTGTTGCAACTATAACTCTTTCAGCAAAAAAGCTGTTATTTTCGCACTTGACGCCCTTAACGGTACCGTCCTCTATGATAAGCTCTAAAGCCTTATCGTTTACTATACTTACTCCTGCATCCCGTGCTGTGTTGACAAGTGCTCCGACAATGCTTGATGATTTGTCACTCACCGGGAAAACTCTGTTCCCACGTTCAGTTTTCAGCTCAACACCAAGGCTTTCAAAAAAAGCCATAGTATCCTCAGGAGCAAATCTGCTGAGTGATGAGTACATAAACCTCGGATTTCTCGGAATATTCGCAAGAACATTCTGCACGTCAGAATTATTTGTAACGTTGCACCTGCCCTTACCTGTGATGAGCAGTTTCTTGCCTATGACCGACATATGCTCAATAATAATTACGTCCTTTCCCTGCCATGCAAGCTGAATTGACGCAAAAAGTCCTGACGCTCCTCCACCGATTATAACTACATCAGCAGTTCTCATCAACCTCTCTCCTCGTTCTTTTCATAAACGTCATACTGCTCCCAAATGTTTTCAAGACGCTCAAAGCTCTTTGAAACCTTGTCCACATTGCTGATAGAAACCGCCGCAATAAGTGCATTTATCAGGCTCAGTGGTGCAACAAGAGAGTCAACAAACGATGCCATATCGCTTCTTGCAAGCAGAAGATTGTTCGCATATTGTGCAAGTGGTGAATCGACCGAATCGGTGATAGCAATAACATTAGCTCCACTGTTGCTTGCATATTCAAGCATTTTTGCAGTCTGCTTTGAGTATCTCGGAAAGGAAATGCCAATAATAACATCCTTTTCGTCAATATGCATCACCTGTTCAAAAAGCTCACTTGTGGTAGTGTTTCTGATAAGCTTCACATGAGGAAAAATCATTGTGAAATAGTAGTTCAGAAAGCTTGCTAACGGTGCAGCACTTCTCGCACCGATTATGTATATTGTATTGCAGTTTATTATCTTGTCAACTGCATTGTTAAAGTCATCTTTAGAAGTTTCTTCAAGCGTTTTACGAATCTTTTCAATGTCAAGCGAAAGCACTCTTTCAAGAACATCCTCTTTAGTCATGTGGTCAGAGGTTACTTCTATTCTCTGTACTGCTGTAAGCTTGTTTCTCATAAGATCCTGCAAGGCTCTCTGTAATGCAGGATAGCCCTCAAAATCAAGCTCTGAAGAAAACCTTACAACCGTTGATTCACTCACTCCGACCGTCTTTCCAAGCTTTTGTGCAGTCATAAAAGCTGCCTTGTCATAATGCGAAAGAATATAATTCGCAATAAGCTTATGACCCTTTGACATTTTTGGCATCTGCTGTTCAATTCTTAAAAACAAATCCTTTTCCATATCCAATAATACTCTCTTTCGTCAGTGCATAATTTATTCGAACAACTCGTCCTGAAGTCTGATAATCTCGTCTTTGATGCTCCGTGTCTTTGCCTCATCACACACAAGCTTTCCGTTTTCCTCACGCAAAACATCTCCGACAGAAACATTACCATTTATCTTTCTGCGATTGATATTAATAACATTACCATCATCGTCAATGCAAACTGCATATCTGCCTTCAAATCTGTCTATGGTAAACATTTTTCAAGCACACTCCCAACTATTTCTCTGTTTCCACACTCAATCCTTTTCCGTCTGAGACAAACCTCACCGTACCCGTTTCAATGGTACAGTAATATTCCTTTGCATACTTTTTAAGCCTCTTGACGGTAGCATCGTGTGGATGTCCGTAAGGATTATCCTTTCCGGCTGAAACAACAACATACTCAGGAGTAACCTTTTTCAGAAATGAATTGTAGCTTGATGTATAACTACCGTGATGCCCCGCTTTAAGCACGTCAACATCAAGGTCAAAACCCTGTTCAAGCATTTCTGCCTCTTCCTCAAATTCACAGTCACCTGTTATCAGAAAGCTGTTTTCATCATGAACCAGCTTTATCAGAACGGAATAATTATTTAAATCATCGTGATCACGTTTTGATGTAAAAAGACTCACCGTCATGTCACCAAAATCAAAATCGCAGTCCTTTGCAGCAGTTATTTTCTTGTTCTGATTTTTCACAGTCTGCAAAAATTTCCTGTAAATTGATGACGCCGGCACGTTGCTACCCGTTCTCGGCATAATGATATTCTCGGTCTTATACTTTGTTATAACCTCTGTAGCCTCACCCATATGGTCTGAATGAGGGTGGGTTATAATAAGATAATCAAGCGATTTTATACCTGCTTTTTCAAGATAATTCAAAAGCTTATTGCTATCGTCACGTTCACCTGTGTCCACGAGAAGAGTTTTCCCATCTGACAATACAAGCGTTGCGTCACCCTGTCCAACGTCAATAAAATGCACCTGAGTATTTGCATTGCTAACCGATAACGGTTTTGTTTTTCTGTCATTATCGTTAACCGGTTCAGAAAGAAACCATATTGCACAAATTACAAAAACCACTATTGTCGAAAGCAGACTTCCTGTTTTCTTGTTTACTTTTCTTTTTGCCATAATATCTATCTTTTCCTGCGATTATTCTGTTTATTACGATTATTCCTGATATTTTTAACCTTTGCTTTTGCAGACTGCTTTGATTGCTGTTTTTTCATATGCTCCCTGTCAGGAGCAACAAGCTTGCCTGCACCGTGACCAATAAGATCATGTCTGCCTGCCTTTTCAAGAGCCTCGATTATCTTACGCTGGTTTTCAGGCTTGTAATACTGCAACAAAGCTCTTTGCATAGCCTTTTCCCTTGGATCTTTTGCAACAAAAACAGACTCAAGTGTATAAGGGTCAAGCTCGGTGTAGAACATACAGGTTGAAAGTGTTCCCGGTGTCGGATAAAAGTCCTGCACCTGTTCAGGATGAATACGATTCTCCTTTAAAAACATTGCAAGCTCTATTGCATCACTCAGCTTTGAACCAGGATGTGACGACATCAGATACGGCACCAGATATTGCTCTTTGCCCTTACGTTTTGTTATCTCATAAAACTTCTTCTGAAAACGCTTGTATGCCTCGATATGAGGCTTTCCCATTTTGTCAAGCACTGCAACAGAGCAATGCTCAGGAGCAACTTTAAGCTGTCCACTGACATGATGCTCGATAAGCTCCTGCATAAACTCATCGTCCTTATCCTCGATTAGATAGTCATATCTTATTCCTGAACGGATAAATACCTTTTTGACGCCCTTTATCGCACGGAGTTTTCTAAGCATTTCAAGATACTCCCTGTGATCAACGTGAAGGTTTTTACATGGTGACGGTGAAAGACATTTTTTACCCTTGCAAAGTCCTGTTTCCAGCTGTTTTTCACACGATGGACCTCTGAAATTAGCAGTCGGACCACCAACATCATGAATATACCCCTTGAAATTCGGCATTTCGGTCAGCTTATGAGCCTCCTCAAGCACCGACTCCTCGCTCCTGACAGTAACACGTCTGCCCTGATGGAGTGCTATTGAGCAAAAGTTACAGAATCCAAAACAACCTCTGTTGTGAGTTATCGAAAACTGCACCTCTTCGATTGACGGTACTCCTCCTTCACTTTCATAGCAAGGATGATATGTACGCTCATAAGGGAGCGAATAAACCAGATCAAGTTCTTCTGTCTTTAATGAATACGCAGGTGGATTCTGCACAAGCATTTTATCATTCTGACGCTGAATTATTGTCTTGCCATAAACCTCGTCCTGCTGGTCGTATTGTATCCTGCAAGCTTTTGCATACAGTGTCTTATTTTCAGAAACTTCCTTGAACGACGGACACTGAACAGCACCAAAAGGCGTTTCAACAGGATCACAGAGATAACAGGTTCCCCTTATATCACGCATGTCCCTGATGCTTTCACCGGCATTCAATCTGTTTGCTATTTCAACTATCTGATGCTCACCCATACCGTACATAAGCAAGTCTGCTTGGGTATCAACAAGTACTGACGGCATAACACAGTCATTCCAGTAATCATAATGAGCAAAACGTCTGAGTGACACTTCAAGTCCTCCGCAAAGCACAGGTATCTCAGGTGCAGCGTGTCGGCATAGCCTGCAATACACCGTTGCTGCTCTGTCAGGACGTTTACCGTTTTTGCCTCCTGCTGAATATGCATCGTCAGAACGCTTACGCTTTGCGACTGTGTAATGCGAAACCATTGAGTCAATATTACCAGCCGTCACAAGCCATGCCAGACGTGGTTTTCCAAGTTTGAGAAAATCCTTGGTACTATTCCAGTCAGGCTGCGAGATAATTCCGACTGTATATCCGTGATATTCAAGAAGACGTGAGATTATAGCCACTCCGAAACTCGGATGATCAACATATGCATCACCTGTTATGTACACAAAATCAAGCTGTTCAATACCTCTTTCCTGCATATCCTTTTTTGAAATCGGCAAAAACGCCATAAAATCACCTTCTTAAAAGCATAATTCATAAGTTCCTGACCTGGTATATCATAAATTAAACAAATCATCAAATAGCTTAGCGTTTTATATGACAGCATCAACTGTCTTAACACTTAGTCTGTCGGTATCGTTTATGACAACCCTTGTCTTTCGTACCATTCTTCTTTTGTAATATTTATCTTTCTCGGTTTTGAACCTTCCTGTGGGCCGATAATACCCATTTCCTCTATTTCGTCCATGATTCTTGCGGCACGAGGGAATCCGAGTTTAAGCTTTCGCTGTAAAAACGCTGTTGAAGCGTTACCCGTTTCAACGATTATCGAAATTGCCTGATTTGTAAGCTCGTCCCCTGTTTCTCCATCACCTGCAACGGCAACAGGATTTTCCTTCGGCTGAGGAGTATTCTTTTCAACCTCGTGGATAACTTCCTCGCTGTATTCTGTTTTATGCTCTCCCTTGAGATAATTCACAAGATTTCTTATCTCTGCAGTTGACGCAAAACCACTCTGTATACGGACAGGCTTTGGCATACCTACAGGCTTATAGAGCATATCACCCTTACCCAGCAACTTTTCTGCACCAACCTCATCAAGTATAACTCGTGAATCAGTATTATTGGATACCGAGAGAGCTGTACGGCTTGGAATATTCGCCTTGATAAGACCTGTGAGGACATCAACTCGTGGTGACTGAGTTGCGATAAGCATATGCATACCTGCTGCACGAGCAAGCTGTGCAAGTCGCATTACCGATTCCTCGACCTCTGATTTTGCCGCCATCATAAGGTCAGCAAACTCGTCAATTATGATAACTACCTGTGCTAGCTTTGTTCTTTCAAGCTCAGGATTTTCGTCAACAAACTGGTTGTAATCCTCAAGGTTTTTAGTACCGTTAGCTTCAAAAAGCTTATATCTTCTCATCATCTCATTCACTGCCCAACCAAGAGCACCAGCCGCCTTCAACGGCTCGGTAACAACAGGTATAAGCAGGTGTGGAATACCGTTATACATCGGAAATTCAACCTTTTTCGGGTCAATAAGAATAAGCTTTACCTCATCCGGTGAAGCGTGGAACAGAATATTGAGTATTATAGAATTCGTGAAAACAGACTTACCTGAACCTGTAGTTCCTGCGATGAGCATGTGTGGCATTGAAGCTATGTCACCAATAACGATTTTACCCTCAATATCCTTGCCGACAGCAAATGTCAGCTTGCCCTTTGCGTTACGATAATCATCACTGTCAATAAGCTCACGCATTGAAACACTATCACGATGGTTGTTAGGTATCTCTATTCCGATTGCAGCTTTTCCCGGTATCGGAGCTTCGATTCTTACACCGTTTGCAGCAAGGTTGAGTGCTATATCATCAGCAAGATTTGTTATCTGCTTTACCTTGACACCTGCAGCAGGCTGAAGCTCGTATCTTGTTACAGACGGTCCTCTGTGTATACCAATTATCCTTGTCTTTACACCGAAAGTTTCAAGCGTTTCGACAAGCTTTTCACTTTTCTCCATTATCTCCTGCTGAGCAAGTTCAGGTGGAGTGGAATTTGATGAATACTTCAATATATCGATAGGCGGATAGGTATATGTTGAAACAGCCTCGTCCTTTTCAAAAAGCGTTGTCTGACCGTCCTGTTCAACGTAAACAGGCTTGTCCTCAATCGGCTCGGTATCGGCATTATTGTCGCCACCTGAAACGGCCTGCTTTGCAATTTTCTCAAGTTCCTGCTTCTGAGCCTGCTTGTTCTCTTCAGACTGCAAAACAGAATCGCTCTCGTCAATACTTTCAATGTTCTCAGGCTCATCAAAGTCACCTTTTGAAAGCTTTGAAGCGTCAACAAAATAGTCATTATCTTTAACTGAATTATTTACAGGAAGTGTTTTCTTCGGTGGAAGAGGCTTGTTTCTCTTATCCTGACGATCCTTGCTGACAGCCTTGTAACCTCCGACAAACGGTTTTGAAAGCCCCTTTAAAAGCTGCGGAAGTGTGATATTAGTCAAAAGCATTACAAACGTGAATGCAAGCAGTATAATAACTATCGTTGCACCAACTTTTTTGAACGCCCATAGCAACGGCCAACCAAGAATTGCTCCGGCAAGTCCACCACCATTAAGCTCCGTACCATCATTATAGAGTACGCTGAGCTTTGTTAAAAAATCCGCACCGTCGATACTTCCGACCTGGATTATCTGTGCTCCTGCACTGAGTATCAGCATGAACATCAGACCTTTAAGTATCTTTGCAACAACAGTATGCTGTGATTTGTCGGTAGCGATGAGTATTGCGACATAGATGATAAGTGGTGCAAAAAGGAACACTGATATTCCGAAAAGGCCACGATTTATCTCATAAAGCTTCGCCCAGAGTCCGTCACCTTTAACAAACGTAAGAAAAACTTCCAGAATACCATAAAAAAACAATATGTATGACCAAAAACGTCTGCTTTCCTGTGAATCTGACTGTTTAACAGGAGGTTTTTGTGTGTTCACATTGCGTTTCGTAGTATTATTTGCCCTCTGCTTTTGAGGTGCAGGCTTTTTACTGCCCTTGTTTTTTTGTACTCTTTTTTTTGTTGGCGATGGTTTTTTTGCCGCCATTTTTACACGATCCTTTCTTTGATTGTGACTTTTATTTAAGGAAAACGGGAGTCCAACAAGGACTCCCCTGATTTTATGTATTAACCAATAGTTATCGGATGTCCGATGATTGCTTCTATGATCGATGCAATTATTACAAGCACACCCAGTATGCAGGTATAGTATGCAAAAATCTTGAATTTATCTGACTTTACAAGCCAATTCACAAGCTTTATTGCACAAATTCCTGTAAATGCCGCAACAACAAAGCCTACTAAACACTCCGAAAAGTTTACCGTCACTGCATCTTCTTTTATTGCATCCTTGACTTCAAGCAAACAGCCTCCTAAAATTGCAGGTATACCCAGGATAAATGAATACTGGACTGCTGTTGAACGTGAAAAGCCTGTAAACAGACCTGCCGAAATCGTTGAGCCTGAACGGGATACTCCCGGGAGAAGTGCTACACCCTGGAAAAAACCTACAGTAACTGCATCTGCAGTCGTAATATCCTTTGGCTTTTTATTTTTCTTGACGCATCTGTCTGACATGAAAAGTATAGCAGCTGTATAAAGGAAGCAAACTCCTTCAGCATAAATACTTGCATCCTCAGCAATGCCCTCAAACCAATCTTTAAAAATATAAAACGGTATCAGGCACGCTGTCGAAATAATGATCATCATAATCATTCGTCTTTCAGGGTTCATACCCTTCCAGCTGAACTTTCTGGTAAAAACATCCTTGCACAGAGATACTGCCTCTTTTATCAGTGCAATAATAGTTTTTCTGAATGCTACAAAAACAGCAACCAGCGTTCCAAGGTGAAGTATTGCCGAAAACATCAGCGAACCCTCACCACTGTTACCGGTGAAATGCTGATAGAGTGAAAGATGTCCTGAACTGGACACCGGCAGAAACTCCGTCAGTCCTTGAATTATAGCCTGAAAAATTGCGTTAAAAAAGCCCATATTAATCCTCCGTCAAAAAAATGTTTCGTAATATTTATTTTTCGTTACAGTATATCTATGCTCAGGGTAAACTCTCTAGCCGATCAAAGCTATATAAACTTGACTGTTTGTTCAAATAGACATACCTAAATTAATTATGAATTGATAAAAATTTGTACGGATCAGTACACACCGACCCTTTGTCTGATTTCTCACAATTCTGAGGATAAAGCTCATCAGTCCTCAGAACCTCATATATGTCAATTATTGTATAGAGCATAATCAGTCCTCCCTGCCGGGATTTTCTATCATGTCATAAAGACATTCAACTGCGTCTGATAATCCTCCCAGCTGATCAATAAGTCCACACTCAACTGCCTGCTCTCCGTCAAGCACTGAGCCTACATCCATCATAAGCTCCCCAGTTGACATCATAAACTCTCTTAATTTTTCCTCGCTGATATGAGAATTGGATATGACAAATCGGATTATCCTGTCCTGCATTTTATCAAAATAGGATAGCGTCTGTGGTATACCCAGTACAAGTCCGTTCATTCTCACAGGGTGTATCGTCATTGTGGCAGATGGTACAATAAATGACCTCTTTGCGCAAACCGCCAACGGTACTCCAATCGAGTGTCCACCACCGACAACAAGTGATACTGTAGGTGTTTTCATGCTTGCAATAAGCTCTGCTATTGCGAGCCCTGCCTCTACGTCACCACCAACAGTATTGAGTATTATCACAAGTCCCTCAATAGAAAGGTCCTGTTCAATAGCAACAAGTGCAGGTATTATATGCTCATATTTCGTTGTTTTGTTCTGCGGTGGAAGAATATAATGACCTTCAACCTGACCTATTATGTTCAAACAATGTATCAGGTGCTTGGCATTGGGTATTGCAACCTGTCCATACTCTCTGATTGTGTCCATTTTCTCGGACTCATCAGTGCTGAAGCCACCATTTTCCTCATAGTTTTCGTTATCATCATGATTTTGCATACAAGCCGTCCTCCATAAGCATTTTCAGCTTATTATATCCGGCTTTTTATAGAATATGCAGGAATTCCACCAATTATTTAATGATAACACACTATAATTAAAAAGTCAAGCAACGCCTTCCTAAAACCTCAAAAAAACGAATTTCTGTAACAATTTCCTGCAAAATGTTTAAGAATTGTTTACAAAAGCACTTGTGCAAAGTGGTCATTTTATTTGAGTTCACACCTGTATTCAGAATTTTTATTGTCTAAAAAATCAAAAGTTGTTCCGAAGTTTGATATTTTCTTGACAAATTAGGCTTAATAGAGTACAATAAATATTGTATTTTATTATCGGAAAGGATGTTTCTCTATGGGTTTGACACTTACAGAAAAAATCTTGAAAAATCATATTGTTGACGGAGAGTTCGTTAAGGGTAACGAAATTGGTATCAGAATCGACCAGACTCTTACTCAGGACGCTACAGGCACTATGGCTTATCTTGAATTTGAAGCTATGGGTGTTCCGAGAGTCAGAACAGAACGCTCTGTTGCTTACATTGACCATAACACACTCCAGTCAGGTTTTGAAAACGCTGACGACCATCGTTTTATAGGCTCAGTCGCTAAAAAGCATGGTATCTATTTCTCACGTCCAGGTAATGGTATCTGCCACCAGGTTCACCTCGAAAGATTCGGTGTTCCCGGAAAGACTCTTATCGGTTCCGACAGCCACACTCCTACAGGTGGCGGTATCGGTATGATTGCTATCGGTGCAGGCGGTCTTGACGTTGCTGTTGCAATGGGTGGAGGTGCTTATTACATCACTTACCCTAAGATCGTCAAGGTTAACCTTACAGGAAAGCTTTGTCCTTGGGTTGCTGCTAAGGACGTTATCCTCGAAGTCCTCAAAAGACTTTCTGTTAAGGGTGGCGTCGGCAAGGTTATCGAATACTGTGGTGAGGGTGTAAAGACACTTTCAGTTCCTGAACGTGCTACTATCACAAACATGGGTGCTGAGCTTGGTGCTACAACATCTATCTTCCCATCAGATGAGATTACTCTCGAATTCCTCAAGGCTCAGGACAGAGCTGACGTATGGACAGAGCTTAAAGCTGATGACGACGCTGTTTATGATGAGGAGCTTAACATTGACCTCTCTGAACTTGTTCCTATGGCTGCTTGTCCTCATTCACCTGACAATATCAAGACTTGTGACGAGATAGGTCCTATGAAGATTGACCAGGTTTGTATCGGCTCATGTACAAACTCATCTTTTGTTGACATGATGAAGGTTGCCCATATCCTTAAGGGCAAGACTATTCACCCTGATGTATCACTTGCTATTGCTCCCGGTTCAAAGCAGGTGCTCAATATGCTTGCTCAGAACGGTGCTCTCTCTGATATGATCGATGCAGGCGCAAGAATCCTTGAATCAGCTTGCGGACCTTGTATCGGTATGGGACAGTCACCAAATTCAAAGGGTATCTCACTTAGAACATTCAATAGAAACTTTGAGGGACGTTCCGGTACTAAGGACGGACAGATCTATCTTGTATCACCTGAGCTTGCTGCTGCATCAGCTCTTACAGGTGTTCTCACAGATCCGAGAACTCTCGGTGAAATGCCTGAATTCAAGCTCCCTGAACATTTTGTTATCAATGACAACATGGTTACACCTCCTGCTCCTGAAGCTGAAATGGATTCAGTTGAAGTGCTCAGAGGTCCTAATATAAAGCCTTTCCCTGAAACTTCACCACTTGATGAAAGCATCGAGTGCAAGGTTTCACTCAAAGTAGGTGACAACATCACTACCGACCACATAATGCCTGCAGGTGCAAAGATTCTTCCTTTGCGTTCAAATATTCCTGCAATCTCACAGCACTGCTTTACTGTATGTGACGAGGATTTTCCAAGACGTGCTAAAAACATGGGTAAATCAATTATCGTTGGTGGTTCAAACTATGGACAAGGCTCATCTCGTGAACACGCTGCTCTTGCTCCACTCTATCTCGGAATCAAAGCTGTTCTCGTTAAATCATTCGCAAGAATCCACAGAGCTAATCTCATAAACGCAGGTATTCTTCCTCTCACATTTGTGAACGAGGCTGATTATGACAAAATCTCTCAAGGTGACGAGATCGTTCTTGCTGATGTTCGTGCTGACATCACTGCCGACAAGACTCAGCTCACTGTTGTAAACAAGACTACAGGTGATGAGATACCTGTTCTCTGTGAGCTTACAGGCAGAACTAAGGATATTGTTCTTGCAGGTGGTTTGCTTGATTATACAAGAGAGAGCCTTAAAAAATAAATAAACGGAGGTAACTTAACATGGCTAAAATTCAGATGAAAACTCCCCTTGTTGAGATGGACGGAGATGAAATGACCAGGATTATCTGGCAGGAAATCAAAGATATTCTTCTCACACCTTATATCGATCTCAAAACAGAATACTATGATCTCGGTCTTGTTCACAGAAATGAGACTAACGATCAGGTTACCATTGATTCAGCTAACGCTACTAAAAAATATGGCGTTGCAGTAAAGTGTGCTACTATCACTCCAAACGCTGCAAGAATGCCTGAATATAACCTCAAGGAAATGTGGAAATCTCCTAACGGAACTATCAGAGCTATGCTTGATGGTACTGTTTTCAGAACACCTATTCTCGTAAAGGGTATCACTCCATACATTCCTACATGGACAAAGCCTATCACTATTGCTCGTCATGCTTATGGTGACGTTTACAAAAACGTTGAAATGAAGTGCCCTGAAGGCTCTAAGGCTGAGCTTGTTCTCACAGACAAGGACGGCAATGTGACTACTGAAACTATTCACGAATTCAAGGGTACTGATGGAATCATCCAAGGACTTCACAACCGTAATGATTCTATCGGCTCTTTCGCAAGAGCTTGCTTTAATTTTGCTCTTGACACAAAGCAGGACGTTTGGTTCGCTACAAAGGACACTATCTCAAAGAAATATGACCACACTTTCAAGGACGTTTTCCAAGAGATTTTCGATGCTGAATATGCAGACAAGTTCAAAGCTGCCGGTATTGAATATTTCTACACTCTTATCGACGATGCTGTTGCAAGAGTTATCCGTTCAAACGGTGGATACATCTGGGCTTGCAAGAACTATGACGGTGACGTTATGTCAGACATGGTTGCTACTGCTTACGGCTCACTTGCTATGATGACTTCTGTTCTCGTTTCACCTGACGGAATCTATGAATATGAGGCTGCTCACGGTACTGTTCAGCGTCACTACTACAAGCATCTCAAGGGTGAAGAAACATCAACAAACTCTGTTGCTACACTCTTCGCATGGACAGGTGCTCTTCGCAAGAGAGGTGAACTTGACGAAACTCCTGATCTTTGTGTTTTCGCTGACAAGCTCGAAAAAGCTACTATCCAGACCATTGAGGACGGTGTTATGACAGGTGACCTTTACTTGCTTTCAACACTCGAAAACAAGCAGAAGGTCAACACTGAGGACTTCCTCAAGGCTGTTGACGAGCGACTCAAGGCTCTTTTGGGTTAATTAATAATACTTTTCAGACGGTGACATCTTTAGGTGATGCCGTCTGATATTATGAAAGAAAGGTCCATATATATGGCAAAAAACGGCTCTATTTCATCTTCGGTCATCAAAAGGCTTCCCAGATACTACAGATTTTTGGGTGAATTGAAAAACAAAGGTGTTGAACGTATTTCTTCCCGTGAATTATCAGTTTTGATGAAGCTCACTGCCTCACAGATCAGACAGGATCTGAACTGTTTCGGTGGATTCGGACAGCAGGGGTATGGCTATCACGTTGACAATCTTCATAGTGAAATCGGCAAGATACTCGGTGTTGACAAACATTTCAAGACTATCCTTATCGGTGCCGGAAATCTCGGCAGAGCTATTGCCACACACATTAACTTTGACACCAGGGGCTGTAATCTTATCGGGATCTTCGACATCAACCCCGATCTTACAGGTATCGAGGTCGCAGGTTTGAAAATCGCTCACACAGACACACTTGCTGATTTTTGCAAGGAGAACTCACCGTCCGTTGCGGTACTCTGTATCCCAAAGGCGAACACTCAGAAGATTGCTGATGAGCTTGTAAGCATGGGTGTAAAGGCGTTTTGGAACTTTTCACACTACGATCTGAGTATTGATTACGACAACATCGTAGTACAGAACGTGCATCTCGGTGACAGTCTTTTACGTCTGACCTACGGTGCAAATATCATTGACAGCAATGAATAACATAAAGACAAAGCCGATACTTACGTATCGGCTTTTGTTTTATAACAACCCCCTGAACGTTTACTTTACGCTCAGGGGGGTAAACTTATTTATCTGGGCTTATTGCTATCTCTTGCAGGACCGATTATCACTGCAATTGGAAGTGGTAAGAGTGCAATAACTATATTAAATAATGTACTTATGTTATCACAACCTATTCTTCGCAATCACCTCAGCAACAAGATTACTTGGGAGCTGGTCGTATCTGAGAATTTCCAGAGTGAACAATCCACGTCCCTGTGTCATCTGACGTAGAAGCATTGTGAAATCTGCCATTTCTGACATTGGAACTTCTGCAGTTATCTCTGTCAAGCCATTTTTCTCAGCAGGAGTCATTCCCAAAACTCTGCCACGACGTTTGTTGAGTTCACCAATCATGTCACCTGTATTCTCATCAGGAACAGTTACAACAAGTGAACCGATAGGCTCAAGGAGCATTGGCTCAGCCTGTGGCAAACCTTCCTTATAAGCAATAGTAGCCGCCATTTTGAATGCCATTTCGGACGAATCAACAGGGTGGTAAGAACCGTCAACAAGGATAGCTTTGAGTCCTACAACAGGGAATCCTGCAAGAACACCTTTCTTTACGCACTCCTGTAAGCCCTTTTCAACAGCAGGGAAAAAGTTCTTTGGAACTGCTCCACCGAATACCTTTTCCTCGAAAATCAGCTCATCCGAAATACAAGGCTCAAATTCGATCCAAACGTCACCATACTGACCGTGACCACCGGATTGTTTCTTGTGTTTACCCTGAACTTTGACCTTTTTGCGTATAGTTTCTTTGTATGCAATCTTTGGAACGCTGAGTTCAACCTCAACACCAAAATCGTTTTTCAGCTTTGCTAACGATGATACAAGGTGCTGTTCTCCAAGACCACTTATGATCTGCTCCAATGTAGACTCATCCTGAGAGTATGCAAGCGACATATCCTCTTCAAGCAAACGGTTAATAGCATTTGAAATCTTGCTTTCATCGCCCTGAGATTTAGCCTTGACAGCCATTTTATAGCAAGGCTTAGGGAATTTAATCGCTTCAAACTTAACGACTCTTGCCGGATCACAGATAGTATCGTTAGTGTTCACATTCATTTTAGTGGCAACAACAATATCACCACAGCCTGCCTGTGTAACCTCGATTTGCTTTTTACCACAGAGAGTCATAAGCTTTCCGACCTTTTCGGTTTCTCCGGTTGTAGCGTTGACAACTTCTTTATTGCTTGAAAGCACACCTGACATGATCTTGATGTATGACATTTTGCCCACGAACGGGTCAGCTACAGTTTTGAAAACAAATGCTGACAACGGTTCATTCGCATCGCATCTTACTTCAAAAGCATCTCCGTTTTCATCCTCAGCCATCTTTACTTCACTGTCTGATGGCGCAGGTAAAAGGAGTGAAATTTCTTTCAGGAGCATATCAATGCCTGCAAGTGTTGTAGATGAAACACAAGTAACAGGAGTTATAATACCCTCATTCATACCCTTGTGAATACCGTCGATAAGTTCTTTCTGAGTGAACGCTTCACCTGAGAAGAATTTCTCGAAAAGCTCCTCATCAGTTTCAGCTACAGCCTCAGATACAGCTTCGATAAGTCCATCAATACGATAGCCCATTTTGTCAGACACTTCAGCAGTTGGCATATCCGTTTCAACAGCGTTACCGTTATCGTCATACTTATAGGCTTTCATTTCTATAAGATTTACATACGAAACGATTTTTCTGTCAGCTATAACAGGTACAACTACAGGGCATACAGTTGGTCCGAATTCAGATTTAAGCTCCGTAAGCACGTTATTAAAGTTAGCATTCTCATCATCAAGCTTTGTTACAACGAACATTCTTGGCTTGCCATGCTCTACTGCATAATCATAAGCTTTATGAGTTCCGACCTTTACACCTGATTTTCCCGAAACAGTAATCATAACACAGTTGCTTGCTGCAATACCCTCAACCATACCACTTTCATAGTCAAAAAGTCCGGGAGTATCGAGCAAATTGATTTTGAATTCGTCCTTTTTAAGAGATGCAAGAGAAGTATATATCGAAGATTTTCTCTTTATTTCCTCAGCATTGAAGTCAGAAACAGTATTTCCTTCTGCAATTTTTCCAAGTCTGTCAGTTATTCCACTTTTGAACAGCAGTGCTTCTGTCAGTGAGGTTTTACCTGAACCTGCGTGTCCTGCAATGGCTATATTTTTAATTTTAGTGCTGTCATAATTTTCCAAGACAGTTCTCTCCCATCTGTAAGTTAATTTGCAAGGCTATATGTACTAAATAACCAAAAATAATTAATTGCATAGCCTAATTATATACCATTTTCACATAAATAGCAACCCCTCTTATTAAAAAAGTATTCGTGATTATTAACAAAAATTCCTACTGATTTTTGTAACGGTGTCAAATTTTTTATTTCTACAGCAAAAATACTACTATTATTAATAAAAAAGCAAAAGCCGATACAGTTGTATCGGCTTTGACTTTATTCTGATATTCAGTTTACATACTCTCAGGACAGGTTATCTTGAGCATATCAAGAATATTCCTGATTATCTGCTTAACTGCCAGTGAGAGTGACAATCTTGCCTGCATAACGGCTTCTTCCTCACCCATGATACGGCAGTTTGTATAGAATTTGTGATACATTGTTGCAAGGTCAATAACGTAACGTGTTATCCTTGCAGGGTCATAGTTCTTTGCAGATTCGTTTATAACATTCGGCAGAGTTGCCATATATTTGATAAGCTCTGTTTCTTCAGGCATAGTCAAATTCCTGAGATTTTCCAATGTCGGTGCAGAAATCTCTACTCCCTCTTCCTGCATCTTTCTGAGTACCGAGCAGATTCTTGCATGAGCATATTGAACATAATAAACCGGGTTCTGTGATGTTTGGGAAACGGCGAGATCAAGGTCAAAATCAAAGTGAGAATCAGGCTCACGCAGATTGAAGAAAAATCTTGCAGCATCAATAGGAATCTCGTCAAGCAATGTTGAGAGAGTAATAGCCTTGCCTGAACGCTTTGAAAGCTTATATTTCTCACCGTTACGCACAAGGTTTACCATCTGCATGATGACAATGTCAAGCTTGTCAGCATCAATGCCGAGTGCAGTAAGCGCCGCTTTCATTCTTGGAATGTAACCATGATGATCAGCTCCAAGAACATCTATTGCAATGTCATATCCTCTTGTCACAAGCTTGTTATAGTGATATGCGATGTCCGGTACAAAGTATGTCGGAATACCATTTGCACGAACAAGAACTCTATCCTTTTCGTCACCAAGTTCAGATGATTTGAACCAGAGTGCTCCCTCCAATTCATAAGTATAACCACTTTCTTTGAGCTTTTCGATAATACCGTTTACTGAACCGTCATTGTGCAGAGTGCTTTCTCTGAACCACTTATCATAAGTAATACGATATTTTCCGAGATCCCTTTCAAGTGTTTCAATATTCAAAGGAAGTGCAAAATCACAAAGTGCCTGCTTTCTCTCAGCCTCGTCAGCGTTCACATATTTGTCACCGTGTATCTCAGCAAAATTCTTTGCATGAATAACAATATCCTCACCAAGATATGCGTCCTCAGGCATTTCGATTGACGGATCAAAAATCTGCAGATATCTTACGTTCAAAGATGTCTTGAACTTCTCAATCTGATTTCCTGCATCGTTTACATAAAACTCTCGTGAAACCTCAAATCCTGCCTTATCAAGCACCGCTGCAAGACAGTCACCTATTGCTCCACCTCTTGCATTACCGATATGCATTGGTCCTGTAGGATTTGCTGAAACGAACTCTACAAGCACTTTTTTCTTTTCGCCAAAATCAGTTTCGCCATAATGCTCACCATCTGAGATAACTGAACTTACGACCTCTGAAAACCACTGTGCTGAAAAGAAAAAGTTAATAAACCCTGCTCCTGCTACCTCACATTTTTCAAAATATGAGCCATCAAGGATTATCTTCTCACATATAGAATCTGCGATTTTTCTCGGTGCAGTACGGAAAGCTCTTGCGCATACCATTGCAGCATTTGTTGACATATCACCGTTCTTAGGATCGGCAGGTATCTCTACGTTGAATACAGGTATCGGCTCATCAGAAAAAATTCCCTCTGAAACACAAGCTCCGAGTGCGTCCATAACCAGTTTTCTCACCTGTTCCGACGCTTTTTTTATCAAGTTTGTCATTTTACATTTCTCCTCATTGTTTTACGTCTATTGATATATTAAAATCACCAAGATAACTGGAATTTACGTCAATAACATATTTAAAAGTCACGTTTCCACCTGTTTCGGTAAGGCTTGAACTAATATCCTTCGAATTCACTCCGACCATTATATCACCATAAGGTGTACCATACTGACAGTGATGCTTTTTTCCTTTTTCAATTATGAGATTCGACGTGTATTCTCCTGAACGGTTAAGTATCACCTTGTCGTCGCCGTAAACTGAAAGCTCAGTAACTGCTCCCTCAAAGCCTGTTGCTTCGGTTTCATTATAGGATATTACAAATCTGTCTGATTTCTTTTCAAGACGTCCTCTTGTAATCAACTCTGTCTGCTCGGTATTTATTCCGTCCGACTGCGTACTGACAAGAGATATGGTTACATTATCTTTTATCAAAAAAAGTCAGTCCTTTCAACTAAACTGTTAAATTGCACTTATATATTTCTCCGTTAATATTCTTTCCCAAAAATGCCTCAACATTCTCAGAAAACATTGATACACTGTCGGTACAATAAAGTTTAAGGTATCCGGGCTCTTTTCTGTCGGCAAGCTGATCCTTATATGCTAACACTTTTTTTGCATACTTTGCAGTTTCTTCACCAGGTGAAATAAGCTTGACTTTATCACCCATTATATCTGCAATGATCTCTTTAAGCATCGGATAATGCGTACAACCCATAATCAGTGTATCTACCTCTTCACGCTTCATCACGTCAAGATACTCCCTTGCGATAAGCTTTGTTACCTCGCAATCTGGTGAAGTATATCCGTTCTCGACCAACGGCACAAACATCGGACAAGCTTTTCCTACAACCCTTATATCAGCGTTGACAGCATGTATCGCTTTTCCGTATGCACCACTTTTTATTGTAGCTGGTGTACCGATAACACCGATCTTCTTGTTCTTTGTTGACGCACAGGCTGTATGCACTGCCGGAATTATAACTCCACTGTACTCTTTGATTGAAGTCCCTTCAAAAAGTGGATTTGATACAAGCACCGAGGATACCGTTCCACAAGCGATAAGTACCATTTTTACGTTATACTTTTCAAGAAACGCAATATCCTGCTTGCTGTATTCAACTATTATCTCCTTGCTTCGGGTTCCATAAGGTACTCGTGCTGTATCACCGAGATATACGATATTCTCGTTAGGCAAAAGTCTTATAAGCTCTTTAACGCAAGTTAGTCCACCGACTCCCGAATCAAAAACTCCTATAGCACTATCATTCATAGTCAACTCCTGCTCTTTCAAGTGCAAGTGTTATAAGCTTATCCTCCTGATCAGCAAATGACATTCCACCATATTCCATAAGCTTCGGATACATACTTATCGGAGTGTGTCCAGGAAGTGTATTTATCTCATTCAGGATAATCTCATTATCGGCACACAGGAAAAAGTCCACTCTTGCAAGACCTCCACAACCCATTGCCTTATAAGCCTTTATTGCAAGCTCACGGATATTGTCGATGACGTTCTCGTCAAATCTTGCAGGGATTATTGTTTTTGAAGCAGAGTTTTCATACTTTGCTTCATAGTCATAAAACTCGTTTGCAGCTTCGATCTCACCAATAGTTGATGCAACAGGCTTATCATTACCCATAACAGCACATTCGCACTCAACACCAACAAGACCCTGCTCTACAACAACCTTTGCATCATGAGTAAATGCAAGCTTTATAGCGTTTTTAAGCTCATCATAGTTATTTACTTTTGATATTCCAACCGATGAACCACAGTTCGCAGGTTTTACAAACATAGGATATGTAAGCTTGCTTTCCATCTCCTTGCATTTATCATTAAGACAGTCAAGCTCAGATTCTGTCATTGCTACCCACTTAGCAGTTTTTATACCGTGTGCTTCAAGAATCGTATGTGTAAGCTCCTTATCCATACAGTTTGCTGATGAAATCAGATCACAGCCAACGAACGGTATTTCAGCAAGCTGGAAAAGTCCCTGAACAGTGCCGTCCTCACCGTTTTTACCATGAAGAACAGGGAAAACACAGTCGATTTTCAGGTTTGACACACTGCCGTCCTCATCAAGAACAAGCAGACCTTTATGCAATGGATCAGGACTCAGCACACATGGTACATTATCAGGATGCTTTTCCCACTGCCCGTTTTCAATATCATCAACGTCGCCGATATATTTCAACCAGTGACCTTTTTTTGTGATACCTATTCTTATAACCTTATATTTTTCTCTTGATATACTCTTTATAACATGAGTTGCCGACACCAACGAAACGTCATGTTCATTGGACTTCCCACCAAAAATTACTGCAACACGTGGTCTTGACACAACTTATCATTCCTTTCACGAGTCAATTCAAAGTTCACAATTCACAACTACCGTTCTCACAAAGCAATTATAAAGTTTTAGTTTGTATAAACATCAGAATCAGAACTTGCTCATTAAGCATTGTGATATGTGCGTTATTTATTATTATATCATAAACCAGATATAAATGCAAAGTTTTTTTCTACAAATTTAGCATTTCTGCAAATTAATAATTGTACGTTTTATTTAAACTTTGCAACTTCATCAAAATTCATACTGCCTCCGAAAATGTCAAGTGCACTTCCGACAGTGAAATCCAGCTTAGACTTGCCCAGCTCTTTAAGCTTTTTCAAATCATCAAAGCTTGAGATACCACCCGCATAAGTCGTTGGAATAATATAATTTTCGCCCAATGTTTTGGCAAGCTTTTCCTCAATTCCTGATGCCTTGCCCTCAACGTCCACTGCATGAATGAGAAACTCTGCACAGTAGCTACTGAGCATTTTCATTGTATCGCTGTTCATAACAACATCGGTGAACTTCTGCCAACGGTCAGTGACGATATAATACTCACCATCACGCTGCCTGCAGGACAAATCAAGCACGAGTCTTTCTTTACCGACTGATTTTACAAGCTTATCAAGATTATCAAAGTTTATTGCACCGTCTTTGAAAACATAGCTTGTCACGATAACATGACTTGCACCCTTGTCTATAAACCTGCCTGCGTTGTCAGCATTGATTCCTCCACCAAGCTGTAAACCGCCGTCAAAAGCTCCGAGTGCTGAAAAAGCCTGCTGACAATCAGCCTCGTACTCCTTTGTGCCGACAGGATTGAGTAGAATTATATGTCCTCCGTCAAGTCCTGAGGTACGATAAAGTTCGCCGTAAAACGCACCGTCATAGCAAGATACAAAGTTCTCCTTTGCATAATTATTCTTATCTGAAAGCGAACCTCCGACTATCTGCTTTACCTGTCCGTTGTGTATGTCTATACATGGTCTGAATTTCAAATAAATCACCCTCTGTATTTATATTTTGTAGCGTCTGCTTGTGGCAGCTTACAGCTGTCCCAGCAATGCTCATTCTCTCTAAGAAACTGCTCCGTTACATTGAAATATTTATGTGTCGGAGAATCCTCACTTTCAGGAAGAGGATCGTCCCATGCAACATCTACATAATACCACTCATCATCAAGGCTCACCATGTTCCATACATGGTCAGAAGCGTCACTGTCATTTGCAACGATAGTCATGCACGGTATCTCAAGCATATCCATAAACATCTGAAAGCTTGTGGCATAGCCTGTACAAGTGGCTTTATGATTTACAAGTGCACCATAAGGGTTCTCCGAATCCTTATCGTGACGATAGAACACATTCAGTCTTGAAGCGTCATACGAAACGTTATAAACAAGATAATCATGTACTGCAAGCTCTTTATCATATTCTGACATATCATCAGTCACTATCATTCCAAGAATTCTTACAGCCTCATCATAGATCCGTCTGTCAACATCAGAAAGCGTTGCTGGGCTTTTCGACAAATAAGCATCAGATACAGGCTTTGTATTATACAGCCCTGTTTGTGGATCTGCACCGCTTGTCAGAACTGTAATACTGTGATTTATCCTGTAAGTTCTGTACGCATACAACAAGAGCAATACAGTCACTATCACAGCTATCAGAGTAAATATGAGTGTTTTTGTTTTCTTCATTATCATCACTTGTTCCAGTATGGTATAATCACCCGATATGCACGGATTGAAGTTTAGATTTGTAAATCTGCGAATGCATAAAAATATAAAATCACTTGCGATTATTATACCATTAGCTTAGAATCTTTGTCAAGGTAATCAATTTTACATTTGTGAATAGATTGTAATATGTGAAAAAAAGCTATTTACAACGTTTTTGTTTTGTGATATAATTAATAAGCAATATTTTTTTACTAATATTAATACATAATTTGCTGTTTAAGCAAGGAGGAAAAAATTCATGGTAAAAGCAATAGTTGGTGCTAACTGGGGCGACGAGGGTAAGGGTAAGCTTACCGATATGATGGCTCAGGAATCAGATATCATTATCAGATTCCAGGGTGGTGCTAATGCGGGACACACAATCGTAAACAACTATGGCAAATTTGCTCTTCACACACTCCCATCAGGTGTTTTCTATGATCATACTACAAGCATTATAGGCAACGGTGTTGCTTTGAATATACCAGTTCTCTTTAACGAGATACAGACTATCGTTAAACAAGGTGTACCAGAGCCTAAGATTCTTATTTCCGACAGAGCTCAGATGGTTATGCCTTATCACATTCTTTTCGATGAATATGAAGAAGAAAGACTCGGCAAGGCAAGCTTCGGTTCTACAAAATCAGGTATTGCTCCGTTCTATTCAGATAAATATGCTAAGATCGGTTTTCAGGTTCAGGAGCTTTTTGACGAGGATAATCTCCGTAAAAAGTTAGAGCGTGTTATTGAAACCAAAAATATTCTCCTTACACACCTGTACCACAAGCCTGCTCTGGATGTTGATGAGATTTTTAATACTCTTATGGAATACAGAAAAATGGTTGAACCTTATGTTTGTGACGTTTCACTCTATCTCTGGAACGCTATGAAAGAGGGTAAAAACATTCTTCTCGAAGGTCAGCTCGGTTCTCTCAAAGACCCTGATCATGGTATTTACCCAATGGTTACTTCATCTTCAACTCTTGCTGCTTATGGTGCTATCGGTGCTGGTATTCCTCCTTATGAAATAAAGCAGATAGTTACTGTTGTAAAGGCTTATTCATCTGCTGTTGGTGCTGGTGCTTTTGTTTCCGAAATCTTCGGTGAGGAAGCTGATGAGCTCAGACGCAGAGGCGGTGACGGTGGTGAATACGGTGCTACAACAGGCAGACCAAGAAGAATGGGTTGGTTTGACGTTGTTGCTTCAAAATATGGTTGCCGTATCCAGGGTACAACTGACGTTGCTTTCACTGTACTTGACGTACTCGGATATCTCGACAAGATCCCTGTTTGCGTTGGCTACGAGATTGACGGTGAGGTAACTACAGAATTCCCGACTACTCAGAAGCTTGAAAGAGCTAAACCTGTTCTCGAAGTTCTTGACGGTTGGAACTGCGATATCAGAGGTATCAGAAAATATGAAGATCTCCCTGAAAATTGTCGCAAGTACATTGAGTTCGTTGAAGAAAAAATCGGATTCCCTATCACAATGATCTCAAACGGTCCTAAGCGTGAAGATATTATTTACAGAAATAAATAATAAAAGATTAAGCCTGACTTATTAAACACGATAAGTCAGGCTTTTTGTATTGAAAAATTAATATTAAAAGTTCGTATACCTTCACTGTCTGCAAACAGCAAACAGATTAGTTTCCCAGCTTGGATAATACGGATACTGCCTCATATACATTAAATAATTCGGTTCTATTTCATGCAACATCAAAGGAATATCAATAATGTCATACGCCCTGTGATAAAGTGCTGTACAGATTTTAGGACTGTATTGGCGTATCGTTCTTACACTTCCCTCAATGGCGTTTTTGTCTGCACCCTCTACGTCATATTTGAGATAAGTGCAACCTTTATCAGCGACCACCGTATCAACACTCAGGCACTGCACAGGTACTCCTGAATCGGTGATTGTTGCCTGTCTGCCTGCATTTTTCGAGAACATTCTTACCTCGTCACTGCTCCATGCAGCTGCGTTGTACCACTCGATATTGTCCAGATGAATAGTATTTTTCATGCATTTTCTGAAGTTCTTAACGTTCGGTTCAAGAGCAATGATTTGCTCGTACTTACCCTTAGTATGATGCAAGAATTCTGCTATAGTATCTCCTGTATAGGCTCCGAGATCAACATAATTCTCGTTATCATTAAGCTTCAGAATGTTTTCATACGCTTCACTCGGCTGTGTGAAAACCTCCCTAAGATAGCTTATATCTCCTGTTACCTTGAACGCAATCACATTTTTATACACTTTTCCGGATTGCTCATCACACAACAAGTCATATACTCTTTGTGTCTGCTCAAAACGTGCAAGAAACTCGCTTTTATCAAAATACTCGTCACCAAAAACAGAAGTATCAGGCATTATTAATGTATGCTCCTGTGCAATTTTTTCAAATCTCTGCATTATTTCAGGCAGACTTGTTCCAAACGCAGGTACGACAATAAAGTCGTCAAACTCCTCGCAAATGTCACAGTAACGCTTCACCCTGAATCCCTGAAACTCATGCCCACGGACAAAATCGTCACTCGCAAAAATCCCTTTGCACTCTATGCCATAATATCTGAATCTGTCCAGTATTTTCAGACAGCCATCACCCATGCCGTAAACGACTACAGGCAGAGGTGATTTTTTTATTCTGTCCCAGGAGCTTTCAAGACTACTGAAATAGTCATAATTAAAATCAGTTTTCATCGAAATTTGTGAAATCGTCCTGATGGAAATCATGATCAGGTCCCATCATATCTCTGCCACGAATACTGTATTTGTCACGGTTTTCGTTGATATACTTATCTATAAGATTAAGCACTTCTCTTGCCTTTTTAATACATATAATATCCTTCACCGGTGTGTCAACATCCTTGACGTGAAGTGAGATTGTTCCACACTTGAACAGTCTTTGGAAAATAGGTAAAATCAGCTTTTTATCGGTAACACGATAAAGCTCAATTTCGTCCTCCTCTACACGCAGAAAGCCTTTTCTTGTTATAAGCTTGTTTTCTGTCAAAAAGTATCTTGTGAATGACAGTGGCAGACCGAAAATTGTTCTTTTTTTATCTGTCCAAACATAGTTGATACCGATATTTTTCATGTGAAATCCCTCCTAACATTATAGAATTATTGTAACACTTTTACACTCCCATGTCAACAACACAAAAGCACCCTTTTCAGAGGGTACTTTTGCTCTTTTTTGCTTGACAATGAATGAATTCTGATATATAATTATAATGTTGTTTATTTTTATTGCTGGTGTAGAGAGTTTCAACCAAGTTGAAACGTACATCCGTAATGAAAAGCCCCACTTTGAATAATTTAATATTTGCTTGTGTAGCACAGTTGGTAGTGCAGCTCATTCGTAATGAGCAGGTCGCAGGTTCGAGTCCCGTCACAAGCTCCAATAAATATCCCCCGGCATAGCCGGGGGTTTTTCATATGCGGGCAAAGCCCTCTGTTGTTAGCAGCACCTCAAAGGTGCATGATGGTCTGACGCTTGCGTATCCTCCTTACTTGCTACCCTTAAACGGGTTACCATAGTCTCTAAAGCTCATTTGATCATACATCATATCTTCTTCTAACTGATTCCTTATGTATTCCGCTATTACTTTTTTTATTTCGACCGACCGCATCTACATAGCTGTGTGATTTGTTAGTACCAAAATCATTTGTCCTGTTTTTGGACTAACTTCTCCCTTCTATTTTGTAGATTCGTTATACGAATTAATCGAGTAGGAGGCTACCCATTAGTTGAGTAGCCGACCTCTCACACCACCTAGCATACCGTTCGGTACTAGGCGGTTCCTTAGTTTTCATAGACTTTTAGATAATAGTCAAGCATGGATGTATATCCGAGTTTGGCTATTATTTTATTCGTAAGTACTGTACCTAGTATTTCCGCCATTCTCCAATACCCACATCTACTGTTCGCAAGTTTTATTGCTTGCCAGTGTTCCAGTCTCAGTTTTCTTAGTATGCGGTAGCGTGTTCTCACACGTTTCCACTGTTTCCAATAGACTGCACGTATTCTACGTCTTGCCCATTCATCGGTTTCTCTGAGCAAACCTTTCATATCTGCGAGTTTAAAGTAGTTTATCCAGCCTATAACATACTGGCTAAACTTTTCCTCTCGCTTTTGATTGCTCATTCCGTTACTCCTCCCTGTCAGTTCTCGGATTTTATTCCTCATTTTGGTGACTGACTTTGGGTGTACCCGAAATCTGCATTTCCCTTTGTATCGGTAGAATGCATAGCCAAGGTATTTTACTTTACTGATATGTGCTACCTTAGTTTTCTTTCGGTTTACCTTTAAGAATAACTTTCCCTCGATAAATGGCAAGATATTTTCCAAGGTTCTCTCTGCGCTTTTCCTGCTTTTGCAGAAAATCATGCAGTCGTCCGCAAAACGGACGAATCTGTGTCCTCTGCGTTTCAGTTCCTTGTCCAGTTCGTTAAGCATGATATTGCTTAGCAATGGACTTAGCGGTCCGCCTTGGGGCATTCCTATCTCTGTTTTCTCAAACATTCCGTTCACAAGTACACCTGCGTTCAGATATCTGTGTATCAGTGAAATAACCCTGCCGTCTTTAATCGTGCGTGACAATACCTCTATCAGTTTAGACTGACATACAGTGTCAAAGAACTTTTCCAAGTCCATATCCACCACATATACATATCCGTCCTCTACATTCTTTTGGCATTGTCTGAGAGCGTCGTGCTGACCTCTCTTTGGTCGAAAACCAAAACTGTTCTCTGAGAATTGCTCCTCATAGATTGGCGTGAGTTCTTGTGTGATTGCTTGTTGTATTACCCTGTCAACCACTGTTGGAACTCCGAGTTTACGAAACTCGTCTTTTCCCTCTTTGGGTATTTCTACCCTGCGGACTGGATTGGGTTTATATTTCCCTCTCCTTATCTCTTGGATTAGAGTGTCTTGGTTTTCTATTAGGTAGGGTAGAAGTTCATCCACCTGCATTCCGTCAATTCCACCTGCT
>JAUNJM010000056.1 GCA_030533265.1 Ruminococcus sp.
ATAAATAAAAATGTATCCCAGTATAATTTACACTTGATTGACAGGTATTACAAAGACAGATACAGCAACTCAGAGTAAAGAAAATCTGATACAAAGAAATTTTACATCAGATGCACCATTAAAGAAGCTTCTTATCTTGACAATTACACTGTACTGAAAACTGAAGTTTGTCGATTATAATGTAATAATTGATTTTGAACTTATCTAATGTTAAGATAGGGAACGATTAAAGCGTGATGTTAACTGACATATGATTTTATCTTTGGAGTAATATTCTTTATTTTTATATATAAAAAATGATATTGACTTGTGTTGACGTTTATGATAAAATCAAAGTGTAAATTGAATACGAGTTGATTTTTAATGTATAATAAATGTGAAAGCAGGTGGTTTATATGAAGATTATGTTCAACCCTGATGCAGAGGTCGTGAAAACTGTTAAAGAGGGACTCAAACGAACAGGTGGTTATTGTCCATGCAGGCTTGAGAAAACTGATGATAACAAGTGTATGTGTACAGAGTTTCGTAAACAGATCGAGGATCCTGAATTTGAGGGATTCTGTCATTGTATGCTTTATTATAAATCTTTGGGTGGTGATGAAAAAGATGAGTGAAATTAAATTGACAAATAGTAATTTTGAGGCAGAAGTACTGAATAGTGATAAGCCGGTGCTGGTTGATTTCTGGGCAGAGTGGTGTGGACCATGTCAGATGCTTGCACCGACTGTTGCAGAAATTGCAGAAGAGTATGCGGACAGTGTGAAGGTAGGTAAGGTGAACGTAGACGAAGAACCTGAGATTGCAGCAGCTTATAGTATAATGAGTATTCCAACGGTACTGCTTTTCAGAGATGGTAAGATTGTTGATACATCTATCGGCTTTGTACCAAAGCAGTCACTTGTGAATATGTTTGACAAATAGCAGTGAATATACATTAAGAAAATAAAAAGCCTGTTAGTGAGTTGACAAGTCATATATCAATCGTTGACTCTGAAAAGACAACTACAAAGATAACTACTACATTACCGACTGAGAAGCATCAGACTAAGATAACAACTTTGAAGCCAAAAAACTGAATCAATCACAACAACTACGATTGTCGAACCGACAGAAACGCTTGACGAATTTCTTTCAAAGCTCAACTGTACAGGTTGCAGATGTAACTGCAATCTTGCAAATCCACGTTGTATGAGAGGCGTCAGGCAGGCTGAACAGGCACAAGAGCAATACAACGAAATTTACAAAGTAGGAGAAACTCGTACAAATTCATAATGTTAAATAAATAAAAGGTTGCCTGATTACGCAACCTTTTTATTTTGCAAAAAACCAGCCCTCGAAAAATCGAGAGCTGGCCATAGCGCAAAGAGGGGGATATTACGTTACCAGCTTGTGACTGATAAATCTTCACGAACTATTTCGTGCAAAGAACAGTGAGTCTTAGCATGCCCAGAGTTCAAATGAAGTGATCCATGTCCATGTGTTAGGGTTACCCTGAAAAATAGCCTTAACTGTTGTCATGTCTTCTGATGTGAATGTGTATGTGTATTCTCCGTTGAAGCCTACTCCTTCAAATACTGCTGTTCCATCGTTTGGTCCAGTTTTATCAGTTGTTGTTTTTCTGAATAGTCATGTATGGTATGAATAACTGTATATTGTAATAGACTGATGTATAGTAGTCACAGAATATTCAGCGCTAATTTTTATTAGAACTCAATTTCCTTGAGGTCAACAGTTTCAGTACCATTATAGATAAAGTAGAGTGGGTGTGTACCGTCAGTGATGTTTACATCAGCAGTAAGCTTTGTCCACTCATTTGTAGCAGAAACCTTGATCTCACCAACAGGTTCACCACCAAGCTCAGTGTAAATCTTAAAGCTACCTTCACCCTTGCCTCTTGTAGTGATAGAAACGTTCTTGCAACCAGCGAAGTCAAAATACTTGTAACCAATGAGAGTGTTGTCACAGATCTCGCCGATAAATCTGTCTTCACCAATGTTTGTAACATTAGGGAAGCTGTCTGTGTAGATTCTGTTGCAACCGTGAGGCATATGACCGTTTGTGATATTGCAAGCAATACCTGCAGGATAAGCACCCTTAGCCTCAAGCGGACCATCGTTAAGACCACATGAAGTGATTTCAACCTGATCGATACTACCGTCTTCATTGATAGTGATTTTTTCAGCACAAGCCTGTCTGCTGTAGTCTGACTTGTGAGTAAGTCTGTGATAGAAAACATACCACTGACCGTTGATATTTTCGATACTTCCGTGAGTTGTACCTGTCATATTAAGACGGTTTTGTTCTTCAACACCGTTGATACCGATGTCGCCGTTTGAAACGATAGTGCCACCGAAAACGAAGTCCTTATCAGAATACTTACTTGTAGCATAGCAAAGCTCGTGGTTCTGCCATGATGAGTATATGAAATAGTATGTATCACCGATCTTTCTGATAGAGCTTGCTTCAAAGAATGGGTGGTCCTCAAAAGAAGTACCGGGAGTGTAGTAAGGTATGATGTGATGAGCGTCTTCTTTAACAGTGAGCATATCGTCCTCAACAGTGAGCATGACAGGACCCATAACGCTTTCGGTAGTGTTTACAACTTCCTCATAGCTCTTGTTGAATCTCTTCATAACTTCTTTGATTGCCCAATCCTTGTTTCTGAACTCAGGATCATACTCGTCCGCATACTGAGTACCATAGTAGATACGGATAGTACCGTTATCGTTGATTACACCAGGATCAAACGGAACATACTTCTGCATAGGAGAGCCGTCAGGGTATTTAACGTAACCGAGGTACTCAAACTTACCTGCAGGAGAGTCAGAAACAGCAACGCTGATAGGTCCAAAGTAACCACCAACACCGTCACGACCTGACATACAATAATAGAGATAATATTTGCCGTCATTACCCTGAACAACGTCAGGAGCATACATGAACTTTCTGTCTGATGTGTGATAATCAGGGTCCTGGTCAGCACGATAGCTTACACCTTCGCATCTCCAGTCAGTGAGGTCATCAACAGGAGCAGAGTATACTGTATAATCGAGCATACAGAATGTTTCTCCACCCTCCTTATCGTGTGAACCATAGAGATAAACTCTGTCACCGAAAATGTGAGGCTCACCATCAGGGATACATACGTTCAATGGAAGAAATGGGTTAAAAACTTGTTTTTTCATTGGGAACATTCCTTTCAGTAGTGATTTTGAAAACTTTTGAAAAAATTAATAAAATAGTGTACAAAAGCACATACATATTTATAAATTCATGATACATCATTTCCACTGGTTTGTCAATAGCTTTGATGAAAATAGGAGATGTGTATTATATAGAAGCTGTAAGGATATTTATAGGCAACAGGTTCAGTATAAAAACACCTATCCTACGGATACTAAGGGGTTATAGCTATGTATAAAACATCAGATTGGTTATAGCACGTTTTATATGGTGGAGTGAATGTAAAACGTTTTAGCCGTTCTTTATAAATTGAGGAGAAATTTATCCATTAAACAGAAGAATTTATATTGACAATTTATAATGCTTATGGTATAATCCATAATAGATTTCAGCGTAATATTTTTTGTGGTACTTTTCTTTAAAGGAGGTTAATAGATTTATGCGAAAACTAATGAAGAGTATTTTTTTACTCTTGGTAATTATGTGCGTTGTAGGTTGTGGGAGCAAAAATGGTTCAACAAAAGAGGTGATAAATACGTCAGAAACGAAGCAACTTACCGAAGTGGAAACGGGAACTCACGGTGGATATAATTATGAATTGTGGAAGGATAGTGGCACGACGAATATGCTCCTCACGGATGGAGGTACTTTTTCCTGTAGCTGGAGTGATATTAACAATGCATTGTTCCGCAAAGGCTTAAAAATGGATTGTACTAAAACCTACTCAGAACTTGGTAATATTAAACTTGAGTATGGTGCAGATTTTGCACCGAAAGGGAATGCTTATCTATGTGTGTACGGATGGTCGAGAGATCCGTTGGTGGAGTTTTACATTGTAGAAAGTTGGGGAGACTGGAGACCACCAGGAGGAGTTCCAAAGGGAACCGTAAAAATTGACGAAGCCATTTATAATATTTACGAAACTACGCGCTACCAGCAACCTTCCATTGATGGAACACAAACTTTCCAACAGTATTGGAGTGTTCGTACAACCAAGAGTACAGAAGGAAACATTTCTGTTTCCGAACATTTTAAGGCATGGGAAGAACTTGGTATGAAGCTTGGTAAAATGTATGAAGTAGCTTTAACTGTTGAGGGCTATCAGAGTTCAGGTGAAGCAACCGTATACAAGAATAAAATCGAGATTACCGAAGGAACTTCTGAGGTTG
>JAUNJM010000020.1:0-3957 GCA_030533265.1 Ruminococcus sp.
GGAAGTGTTGAGGGAAGAAGATGTGAATGTCTGACTAAGTTGCTTGATAAATATCTGACTGAGGAAATAAACAAAAACTGTCTTATCAAGCTTAATGATTTTGATGACTTTTCACTTGATTATTATGATAAGATTCCAAATGGTAAAATCTCTACATATGATGGTATGAAAATGATATATGAATACTGTCGTAATTATGTAGACAATTTTTCAAATGATAGCCCCTCATTGTTTTTTATTGGACAAACGGGTCTTGGTAAAACGTTCCTGTCATCGTGCATAGCAAAAGCTCTTATAGAAAAAAATGTGAACGTCGTATTCGGGTCTGTAATAGATTTTATCAGAAAAGTCGAAAATGAGCATTTCCGTCAGGAGTCAGGCAATACGTTGGAGATACTTGTAAATGCCGATATTGTTATACTTGATGATCTTGGTTCAGAGTTTATGAATACATTTACTGAATCAGTAATTTATGAAATAATCAACAGCCGAATTAATCAGCAGAAGCCTACAATTATTTCAACCAATCTGACACTTCCGCAGCTTGGGGATAAATATAACGACCGAATTGTGTCAAGACTTACAGGGTGCTTTAAACCGATAGGATTTTTCGGCAGTGATATAAGACAGAAAAAGCGTCTTGAAAATCTTGAATAAGCATTTTATTGCTGATAATAGTTAAATTTTTTATGTGATTGACAAAATTAATTATTAATGCTATAATAAATGTGATATAATTGCTGTTAGTAGAATTTAAGAGCTGAGCTGATATATGAACGGTCAGAAAAAGGCACTGTTTTCTAACGGCATAGTAGGAGTAACAACTCGTCAAGCTACATAATAACAGAGAGAAGGATTTAACGATGAAAAACGATTACAAGAAACCCCACATCTGGTTCAATGAATTCGTTACAGAAGATGTTATCAATGCAAGCATTACGCAGTCAGGTTCGATATCTGTTCCATCTGGAACAAAAAACACAATTGCAGATATTGTAACACCTGACCCATGGGATGATGATAACGATAACGCCTAAACAAAAAATGCAGACAACCTTTAAAGTTTGTCTGCATTTATTTTTTGCTTTTGTGTTTCTTTTTCTTTTTTTTGACTGAGAATCCGAAAGAACCAAGTTTTTTTCCGAGTGCAAAATATTCACCGTGAGAGTATGCAAGAAGATTTGCTTTTTCCAGAGCAAGTCTGCCATTTGAGTCAAGAAGCTCAGTAGCAACATCAACAGCAGTGATGTCGGCTATAAACATATCATGCGTTCCAAGTTTGACTATTTCCCGGACTTTACATTCAATATTTATCGGTGATTGCTCAAGAATCGGAGCAGATACAGTAGTTCCTGAAATCACAGATAAATTCATGTCATTAAATTTATCAGTATTTCTCCCTGACCTGACGCCACAATAATCAACTGCTTTTACAAGCTCCTCAGTAGTAAGATTGATAACAAACTCACCGGTTTGTTTGATAATTTCATAAGAATATCTCTCAGGTCTGATGGATATATATGTCACAGGAGGATGAGTATTGAGAATACCTGTCCATGCAACTGTGAAAATGTTTGGACAATCGAGCGTTCCGCAGGTAACAAGAGTAGGAGGCAGAGGTGATGTTATAACACTGCCTTTCCATGATTCTTTGGTGTATTTTGTATATTCCATATAAGCACCTCAGATATCAATAAATTCACCCTTTTCAATCCTGAGGTTCTTAAGGGTTTCACTTTTATAATTGTTCTGCAAATTTTTCTGTAAATCCTTTGCAATAGTTTTGGACAAAACAGTATCAACGATTTTATAATTTCGTTTGATTCGCTGAATAAAGTTTTTATGTTTTTTTGGATTCTTCACTTTTTTTTTGGAGCCATCAAACAAAATTGCTCCTGTGACTGATAGTGCAACAGTTGATATTATCTTTTCAGGCTTGCTGTTAAGTTTAAAATCAAATCTTTTTTTATCCATAAAAACATCACATCCCATGTTGAGTATACTTTATTATACAATACTTTTTTATATTTTACAATAGCCAAAATAAAATAATATAAACACTTGCAATTTTTCAGTTAATAGTGTATAATAATATAGTTGTGAAAGATAGGCAGATGTACCCAAGTGGCTGAAGGGTCCGCACTCGAAATGCGGTAGGGCGGTAATACCGTCGCGAGAGTTCAAATCTCTCCATCTGCGCCATGGACACCTTGGAGGGTTTTCCTTCAAGGTGTTTTCTCTAAGAATTATATATAATCATTCAATATTTTTAGAGTGGTGTTTGATATAAAATTCATGAAACGAAATAATATCAACGCAGTCCGTACAAGCTACTATCCTAACAATTCAAGATTGTATGAGCTTTGTGATGAGTTTGGTATCTATGTTATAGACGAAACCAATCTTGAAACGCATGGTTCATGGCAAAAGCTTGGATCGGGTGAATTGCAAGCACTTTAAATAGTCATAATAACTAAAAAATGCCCTCAGTATCATAAGATACAAAGGGCATAGTTTGATAAAAGAGAAAATTATCTTTCTTCACAAATCAATCTGATAGCAGTTCTTGCTTCGTCACCAATAGTAACGTTAGCAAAAGCAGGAATACATATAAGATCAATTCCAAGAGGTGCTAAGTATCCACGGGCAATAGCAATAGCCTTTATAGCTTGATTAGCAGCACCTGCACCAACAGCCTGAACCTCAACAGCACCACTTTCACGGACAACACTTGAAATAGCACCAGCAACTGAATTTGGTATAGATTTTGAAGATACTTTTAATATTTCCACGATACGACTCTCCTTAAAAATAAATGATATAAAATCTGAATATTAAATGGAATTGCATATACATTATACACTATAAAGCACAATAATTCAAGCGGATATAAGAAATTTGGTGATTATCTCTTAATTATTCGAACAATTTTAGTTGCTTTGCCCAATGTGTGGTCAAACGAAATGACAACAGCATTAATAAAGCAAGGGTTTTGACTTTCAGCGAACTGAACAGGAGTGTGATATTTAAGCTTTTCAACGGCTCTGAGGGTATCAACTCCAAGCACTGAAAGTTCAGGGCCTGTCATACCAACATCGGTTATATAAGCTGTGTGAGCAGAAATTATCATCTCATCAGCTGTCTGAACATGAGTGTGAGTGCCTAAAACGGCAGTAACTTTTTCAGCAAGATATTGCCCCATTGCTTTTTTTTCAGATGTTGCTTCTGCATGAAAATCAACAAAAATATTTGGTGTGTCAATATCTGAAAGCAATCTGTCCATAGCAAAAAAAGGATTATCAAGAGCATCAAGTCCAACAGTACCCATTAGATTTATGACAGCGATTTTGGTCATACCAAGATCAACAACAGTAACTCCATGACCGACAACACCATCAGGGTAGTTGTAAGGTCTTAGCAGATTATCCTTGATATCAAAAAGAACCATACCTTCTTTACGCTGAAAGCAGTGATTACCGGTTGTTATAACGTCAGCACCCATTTGCATAAGTCTGTCATATGATTTTTGAGTTATACCATTACCCTTTGCAGAATTCTCACCGTTTATTACCGTAAAATCAATATCAAATTCTTTTTTTAGTGCATAAATATGCTTTTCGAGAAAGTCACAACCGCTTTCACCAACAACATCACCGATAAACAATAAATTCATAAAAATCTCTTTTCTATGGTATTAAAAAGCCGGCTGTATGCCGGCTCTTACTTTATTACTCAACATTTTCAGAAGCTTCATTTGTTTCAGAGGCGTCCGAATCATTCATAAATTCAGCCTCAGTAAGTTCTCCACTCATAAGTTTTTCAAAATCGTTACCGTCTATCTTTTCAAACTTCATGAGATACTTAGCAACAAGATGAAGCTGATCAATATGCTCTCTGAGAAGCGATTCAGCCTTTTCGTAAGCGTTCTCTATAATACTTCTAATTTCGTTGTCGATC
>JAUNJM010000020.1:3967-22661 GCA_030533265.1 Ruminococcus sp.
GATCTCAGCAGCAACGTTTTCCGAGTAGCTTGGAGTGCTTGAGTAATCTCTGCCAAGGAACACTTCATGTTCAGCGTTTCCGTAAACAACAGGACCGAGATTCTCACTGAAACCGTATCTTGTAACCATGTTACGAGCAGTAGAAGTAGCTCTCTCAAGGTCATTTGAAGCACCTGTGGAGATGTCATCAAGAATAATTTTTTCAGCTACACGTCCAGCAAGGAGAACAATGATATTTTCAGACATTTCATTTTTGCTGACATAAGTCTTGTCTTTTTCAGGCAAACTCATTGTATAGCCACCGGCTTGACCTCGTGGAATAATAGAAACCTGATGCACCTTATCCTGGGATTTGCAATAGTATGTGCAGATAGCATGACCACCTTCATGATAAGCAGTAAGCTTCTTTTCAGCATCAGTAACGACTCTTGATTTCTTTTCAGGACCTGCAATGACTTTGATGGAGGATTCTTCAAGATCCTGTTTTGTAATAGCTTTTCGATTGCTTCTTGCAGCGAGAAGAGACGCCTCATTCACAAGATTTTCGAGATCAGCACCCGTGAATCCGACAGTAGACTTAGCAATAGTAGACAAGTCAACATCAGGAGCAAGAGGCTTGTTTCTTGTGTGAACTTTTAGTATTTCCTCACGACCCTTTACATCAGGGTAGCTGACGAGAATCTGTCTGTCAAAACGTCCTGGACGGAGCAGAGCAGGGTCTAAAATATCTCGCCTGTTAGTAGCGGCCATAACGATTACAGATTCGTTGTCACTGAAACCGTCCATTTCAACGAGCAATTGGTTGAGAGTCTGCTCACGTTCATCGTGACCACCACCCAGACCGGCACCTCTGTGTCTGCCGACAGCGTCGATTTCATCAATAAATATGATAGCAGGGGCATTTTTCTTAGCCTGTTCAAAAAGATCTCTTACACGGGAAGCACCTACTCCGACAAACATTTCTACAAAGTCAGAACCGGAGATAGAGAAGAAAGGAACATTAGCCTCACCGGCAACAGCACGTGCAAGAAGAGTTTTACCTGTACCCGGAGGTCCCATGAGAAGTACACCTTTAGGGATTCTTGCGCCGATTTCGTTGTATTTCTTTGAGTTTCTGAGAAAATCAACGATTTCTTTAAGTTCTTCCTTTTCTTCGTCAGCACCTGCAACATCAGCAAAAGTAGCTTTCTTACTGCTCGGAGCTTGTTTGGCATTTGTCTTACCAAAACCTGTCATCTTTCCACCACCTGCATTTTTGGTAAGGAAAATAAAGAAGAAAATCATAACACCCAGCATAAGCAGAGTTGGAATAAGACTAAGCCAGAAGCTGTTATCAGAAATAGGGATAAGGTTATATTTGAGTGGTGAATCAGGATTTGCTTCGTTATAGAGTTTTCTGTAATTTGCAGCATCCTCGCCACCAAGTACTTCCTGAGCAAAAATATTCACATTCGGGATAGTATAATTTCTGACTTCATCGGAATCTTTGAGCTTATACTTCATTTTACCTGAGCCAAGATCAAGTTCAAATTCAGAAACCTCAAGTCTGTCAAAATAGCCCATAACCTCTGAGTATTTTGTACTTGTATTGTTATTGCTCATGGAAGTCAGCATATAGATCAGACCACCAATGATAGCAACAGAAATGAGAAGATAAGTCAGAAGTGATTTTCCATTATTTTTTTTGTTCACTATATCACGATCCTTTCAGAATATCAGAATATATTTAAAATCAGATGTTATTCAAGAGTGAGAACTCCCAGATAAGGCAACTGACGATATTTTTCATCATAATCAAGACCATATCCGACAACAAACTTGTCATCTATATTAAAACAGGTATAATCAGTTGAAACATCAGCATTTCTTTTGACATCCTTGTCAAGAAATACAGCTATCTTTACATCGTTACATCCCTTTTCATAAAACAGATTTTTCAATTTAAAAAGGGTATTACCCGTGTCTATAATATCTTCAACAATAAGAATATTTTTTCCCTTAACATCAAATTCAGGATTATCGGGAGTATCAACATTATTATTGCTGTGCATACCGATATAGCTTTTTGCACGGATAAAGTTCAGATCAATAGGGCAGTCAATAGATCTTATCAGGTCAGAGGTAAAAACAACAGCACCTTTCAGTACCGATACAACAGTTATAGTCTGACCTTTGAAATCTTGAGAAATCTGAGCACCAAGCTCAGCAACTCTTTTTTTTATGTCATTTTCGGAAATAAGTAGAGAAATTTTGTCCATAAAATCACCATAAAAATTATATAATACATTTGTGACAGTTTTATGATATTTTGCATATTAATATGTTTTTTGTGTTATCATCAATTTTAACACGTTCAGCACAGCCGAATCCCTCAATCCAGACAACACCGTCATCATCACAAAGAATAACAGTTTTATCTCTGTTTGCAAGAGGAACATTTTCATAAAACAGCTTTTTGACAGATGAAGTAAAACTACGATTGCAAAGTCGGATTTTATCACCGTTTTTTCTGTTTCTGATAAAAAGCTTACCTTTTATTTTATCATAATCGAAAGGCTTTTTTGCTAACATTTTATGAATATTTGCAGATTTATAAGCAATCTTTTCAAGAGTGACAGTTCTGCCGAAAAAATCATAAGACACATCAATTTCAGCAGCAATACAAACTGGTTTAATTTTCTCAGTACGGATAGTCTTAATGCTAAAAATATTATTTTCACATATTGCGAACTTATCCGACTGTAGATTTATCTTTCCACCATTTTTGAGCAGTAGTGCGACCTCATTTATCTTTTCAAAGCTGTATCTTATATCACGCTTGTCAAGAATAACAGCAATAGCACGTTTTTTCAAAGAATCGTGAACTGAATCAAGAATGTCAGCATAGTAACCATCATCAGTCTGAGCTTTTTTTATAAGTTCGGATACCTGCATTTCAATATATTGCTCATCAGATTTGAGATTATCCAGTGTATTTTTAAAAGTTGAAAATAATGATGGATTTATCTGCGAGAAAACAGGGACAACATTAAGACGAATCTTATTTCTTGAATATTCATCCTGCAAATTCGTTGAATCGGTAACAAACTCTTGATTGCGACTCTCAAGAAAAGCGATAATATTATCTCTTGAACAATCAATAAGTGGTCTGACAATATTGTCACGCATAGGAGGAATTGAGCATAAGCCTTTAAGACCTGTGCCTCGTACAAGATTGAACAATAACGTTTCAAAGCAATCGGAAAGAGAGTGTGCAGTAGCAATTTTGTCTGTGTCAATGCTTGAGAAAACATCATATCTCAGCTTTCTTGCACCCTCTTCAAGGGAACAGGATTTGAGTTTGCAATAGCCTTTTACATCAATTCTGTGTACTTCGATTGGTATGCAGAGCTTTTCGCAGAGATTGATGCAAAAATGCTCATCACGCAGGCTTTCATCACCTCTGAGCTGATGGTTTATATGACAAGCAGAAACCTTGTAGCCAAGCTCTTTTAAACACAAAAGGAGTGAAACGCTGTCTGCTCCACCGGAAAGTCCGACCAGAATACGCTCACTCTTTTGCAACATATTATATTTTTCAATAGTATTTTTAACCTTGTTAAGCATAATTACTCTCTTCTCATATCAATACCTCTGAACAACGTGTATTCTCCAATCCATGAAAGATTGATAGTACCTGTTGTACCATGACGGTTCTTGGCAACAATACATTCGGCAACAGTCTGATCAGCAGAATCTTTTTCATAATAAGCGTCACGATATAAGAATAATATGATGTCAGCGTCCTGTTCAATAGAACCTGATTCACGCAGGTCAGAAAGTAAAGGACGTTTATCAGTACGGCTTTCTGAGCTACGGGAAAGCTGTGAAAGAGCGATAACAGGAACATTAAGCTCTTTAGCCATAAGTTTAAGCTGACGAGTTATTTCGGAAACCTCAGTAACACGGTTTGTATGCCTGTTTGGTGATGACATAAGCTGTAGATAGTCGATAACGACAAGACCGAGATTTCTCATTCTTCTGAGCTTAGCCTTCATCTGTGGTACGTTAATACCTGCACCGTCATCAAGATAGATAGGAAGCTTTGATAAAATTTCAGTTCCTTCAGCAAGCTTTACCCATTCCTCGTTGCTTATCTTTCCGGAACGCAGATTAGTGTTGTTAACAAGAGATTCAGAGGAAAGCATACGGCTTACAAGCTGTTCCTTTCCCATTTCAAGAGAGAATATAACAACATCTTTCATAGTCTGCTTGCAACAGTTAACAGCGATGTTCAGAGCAAAAGCAGATTTACCCATAGCAGGTCTTGCAGCGATAATAATAAGGTCGGATTTGTTAAGACCTGTCGTCACAGCATCGAGCTGAGAGAAACCTGTCTTTGCACCAAGATGCAATTCGGCATCAGGACCACTAATCTCCTGCAAATGTGCGTAAGTATCAATAATAACACTGTCGATTCTTGAAAGCCCCTGAACGTCATTACCCTGACGAATATCATATATTTTCTGTTCAGCACTGTCGAGCATAGTCTGAGAATCAACCGAACCTTCATTAGCAGTTTCAATAATATCGTTAGCAACGTTGATGAGAGTACGAATCTGATATTTTTCTTTGATTATGTTGCAGTAGCTTTCAATGTTGGCAGTAGAGGGAACGCTTTCCATCAATCCACTGAGATAAGTCTTAGCCATAGCTGAGGTTTCAAAAACACCCATAGTAACGGCTTCGTTGATAACAGTAATAATATCCTCAGTCTGAGAAGTAGTGAACATTCTCATAACGATAGAGAACAACTGCTGATGCTGAGGACGATAAAAGCATTCAGGTTTAAGTATCTCGATTACCCTTGGTAATACAGAGGAGTCAAGTAAAATACCACCAATAACAGCTTGTTCAGCTTCAAGTGAATAAGGCAATTCACGTCCTAAAATATCACTTGCTCTGACAAGGGAATTCTTTTCATCAAGTGCCATGACTTATTCTTCAACCACCTTGATTTTAATAGTGCATGAAACACCTTGTGACATTTTTATGACAGCAGAGAAGTCACCAAAGCTTTTGATGTCGCTGTTAAGGTTGATTTTCTTTTTGTCAACAGACTGTGAAAACTGAGCTTGAAGAGCATCAGAAACAGTAGAAGAAGTAACAGCACCAAAGAGCTTTCCACCCTGACCAGCTTTTGCCTTTATAACTATTTCCTTGCCTTCAAGAGCAACAGCAATTTTTTCGTTGTCAGCCTTTTCAACATCAAGCTTATGCTGAGCTGAAGCTTTTTTACCTGCAAGATCATTCAGATTTTTTGCAGTAGCCTCAATAGCAAGACCTTTTGCGAGAAGAAAGTTTCTTGCGTAACCGTCAGCAACGTTGAGAGTATCTCCAGCTTTACCTGAGCCTTTAACGTCTTTCAATAAAATAACCTTCATAATAAACTCCTTTCATATTTTAAGAATTATTTCTGATATATTCATCAATATTATTGCGAAGTTGAGCTTTAGCGTCCTCAAGAGTTGCGTCAAGTGAAGTTGCCGCCATAGTAAGATGACCTCCACCACCCATGTTTTCCATAATGATCTGAACGTTGAAGCCACCCAGACTTCTTGCAGAAATGTTTGTCCTGCCATTTTCTTTATAGATAACAAAAGCAGCATTTACGCCCTTGATACCGAGCAACTCATCAGCAGCCTGTGAAGAGGCAATACGAATATCAGGGAAGGTCTTGTCGGTCATAGTTATAGCACATTTTCTGTATATTTCAGCAGAGGTGATAAGGTCACTTCTGTTCTGATATGTTTCAATAGAGTTAGCAAAAAGCTTTTTGACAGCAACAGTATCAGAACCCATTTTTCTGAGAAAAGCTGCAGCCTCAAAAGTTCTGACACCTGTTTTCAGTACAAAATTCTTTGTATCGAGCATAATACCTGCAAGCAAACCTTCAGCAACAGGGACTGAAATCTTCGCATCAGAGCCGAAATACTCGATAAGCTCAGCGACCATTTCGCTGGCAGATGAAGCAATAGGCTCATGATAGAAGAGAACGCTTTTGTCAATAGCCTTGACCATAAGTCTGTGATGGTCAATAACAACAACGTCCTTAGCCCTTGCAAGTATATCTGGTGATTCGACAAGATCAGGGTTGTGAGTGTCAACAACTATAAGCAGAGTTGCATCATTGATTTTTGACAACCCGACTTCAGGGGACACATAATATCTGGCTATGTCGTTGTCAGTAATATGTTGTATAAGACTCTGTGCCAGTACCTTTTTGTTATCGACAACAACATAAGCTTCTTTTCCCATTTTTCTTACAGCACTGCACATACCCGTAGCAGCACCGATGCTGTCAAGGTCACCGAACCTGTGTCCCATTATGAGAATTTTTTCATGCGAGTTGAAAAGCTCAATAAGAGCATTAGCGACCATACGAGTCTTGACCTTAGTGTGCTTTTCCATACCGTTGGAAACGCCACCAAAGAACTCAAAACCACCGTCAGTTTTAACGGCAGCCTGATCGCCACCACGTCCCAAACACATTTCAAGAGCCTGCTTAGCAAATGTTTCACTTTCAGCAAGATTTTTACTGTTGTAGCCTACACCGATAGAAAGGGTTATATTACCTTTTTCCCCGATGGAGATACGCTTAGCCTCGTCAAGTATCTTGAATCTGTTTTCAATGATCTTTGAAAGATGTTGTTCCTCAAGTATCACATAGAACTTGTCATTGCTTATTTTCTTGGAAATACCGTTTGTACCATCAAGGAAATTTTCAATAAGCCTTTCAATTTCGACAAAAGCATGAGCTTTTTCGCTCTCACGCAGATTTGACATAAGGTCTTCATAGTTGTCGATAGTAATCATAATCACTGATTTGTGAGATTGTCTGTGTTGATACTCAAGCTCCACGTAATCGGTAACATTATCGAAATATATCATGGAAAGTGTGCCTGTTGCATTGTTATGGATAGCTCTTGCTTTATAAAAATGCTTGTCAAGGCAGATAAGATCACCTTCAGAAGTGAATATCTTGTTAATGTCAATGTTTACAAGATCACATATATTCAACCCATAAGCTTCTTCTTCAGAGTAAACCTGAACGGCAAAAATCTTGTTATACCATATAATATTGAATTCTTCGTCAACGATAATAACAGGGGCAGGGAAGTTGAGAAGAGAATCCCTTTCTGTTTTGCTTATCATAGTAGAAGTTTTTGCAATATATTTTTTAGTTCTGTCCCAGAACAGAACTGTTTCGGCTCCGAGTATGATTCCTGCAATTATTGAAATCCAGAGCAGAGTCTTACCCTGTGATTCTGTAACAGGGGTATCATAAAGTATGTAGGATGACACAATGGCAGAAAATAAGATAACTGCCGTTGTGATCCTCGTTATGATCTGGAAATTGTTAAAACTCTTCATTTTTGTTCCTTTCAGAGTATTGCTAAAAAAAGTGGTTACGCAATAAGTACCTGTCGGTCAGACATATCATTGTATTTCCATAATGATCGGAAGGATCATAGGACTTCTCTTTGTTTTTAAATAAATAAAATCAGACAAACGGTCTTTCATTCTGTTTTTGATAGTATTCCATTCATGAATATCGTTGTCAAGGCATTTTCTTAGTGAATCTGCAAGAATTTTTCTTGCTTCATCCATAAGTTCTTCGCTTTCTCTTACATAAACAAAGCCTCTTGAAACTATATCAGGTCCTGACAGTATCTCACCTGAATTTCTGTTTATTGTAGCAACAGCGATAATAATACCGTCCTGAGCAAGGTGTTTTCTGTCACGAAGAACGATAGCACCAACGTCACCGACACCAAGTCCGTCAACAAGCACCTTTCCTGCAGTAGCCTGACCACGTATTTTCATGTCAACACCGTCAGTTTCAATGATATTACCGATCTCACCGATAATGATATTATTCTCATCAATACCAACAGACATTGCTGTTTCAGCGTGTTTCATAAGGTGTTTATATTCACCATGAACAGGAATAAAGAACTTAGGTTTTGTTATAGAAAGCAAAAGCTTCTGTTCTTCCTGACAAGCGTGACCTGAAACGTGAACTTCATACATAGCCTCATAAACAACATCAGCACCAAGCTTTAAAAGTTCATTTACAACTTTAGTAACAAATTTTTCATTACCGGGGATAGGTGTTGCCGAAATGATTATGAAATCCTCAGGAGTTATAGAAACGTTTCTGTGCTCACCCATAGCCATTCTTGTGAGTGCCGACATAGGTTCTCCCTGGCTTCCTGTTGTGATAATACACATCTTATCCTCAGAGTAATGAGAAATAGTATCAATATCAACAAGAATTCCATCAGGGATTTTCAGATAACCAAGCTCGATTCCTTTCCCGATAACGTTGACCATGCTTCTTCCGGAAACAGCGACTTTTCTACCATGCTTGACAGCGTTGTTTACGATCTGCTGTATTCTGTGAATATTTGAAGCAAAAGTAGCGATAATAATACGCTTACCTTCAGCCTGCATAAAAAGCTTTTCAAAGCTTTCGCCTACCTTGCGTTCACTCATTGTATAACCCGGTCTTTCTGAGTTCGTCGAGTCAGACATAAGTGCCAGAACACCCTTGTTGCCAAGTTCAGAGAATCTTGCAAGGTCAATAGGTCCACCTTCAATAGGAGTGTAGTCTACCTTGAAGTCACCGGTATGGATAATAATACCTGCAGGAGTGTGGACAGCAAGGCCCACAGCATCAGGAATAGAGTGATTGACTCTGAGAAATTCCACTGCCATGCAACCAAGCTTGACAGTCTGACGTGGTGTAACGGTACTCAGCTTGATACTTCCGAGCAAACCATGTTCCTTAAGTTTACCCTCAAGAAGTCCGAGAGTAAGCCTTGTACCATAAACGGGAACATTGAACTTTTTGAGGAAATATGGCAAACCACCGATATGGTCCTCGTGACCGTGAGTCAGAACAACACCTCTGAGTTTGTCAGCATGCTGTTCAACATAAGTGAAATCGGGTATAACGATGTCAACACCCAGCATTTCGCTGTCAGGAAAAGCAAGACCACAGTCGATAACGAACATATCGTTAGAACATTCAATTACTGTAAAGTTCTTTCCAATCTCATTAAGTCCACCGAGAGGTATGATCCTAACAGGAGTTTTTCTCTGAGGTTCTCTTGGTTGTTTTTTTCTGTCAACAGGCTTTTTATGATTTGTAACAGTAAACTTTCTGGCTTCAGCTTTTTTGTTCTTGTCCTGATTTGGTAAGCTTTTAGCATCAGTTGTTGACGAGTTTTTATTTTTTCTTATAAATCTTCTTTTGTTGTTAGAATTATTATTCATGCATAAATCAAAGCATTTACACTTTTACTGCAACACAAGTAAAAGGATCAATACTTATAAATCTCCTTTCATAAAAAATATTGATTTAAAATTACGTTTTTTAAAATAGAAAAGAGGATATATGATTCCTGAAAAAACACAGAATCGGGAAGAATGTAATGGTAAAATAAATATCCTCTGGATTGCTATATAAAAATACAGCATAACGAACAAGAACACTTATTATTAATAATACACTTCTTTTACTAAAAAGTCAAGTGTATTTTAAATTCAAAAACTGCTATTTTGTCTTAAAAATCATGTTTTTTCAAGGTTTCCTGAATCTCATCACAAATTGATGAAGCCAGTTCAGATTTAAAACTCTCAGCAAAAATCATAAGTCCGTTACCCTTTTTCATTGGACGTATCACAGCTCTTGACTGATGTTTTTTGTAAACGATACCCTCATTACCAACATTGGTACCATCTGAAAACGTAGCAATTAAATCAGAGTTATTACCTTTGTAGCTTATATAACGCTGGATAGTACTGAATTTAGGAATCTGAGCTATCGCATCAGCAAATGAAACTTTGTTATCTGACAAATATGCACATATCAAAAAAGCAAGAGCAAGTCCGTCCCTTACAAACAAGTTTTCCACTTCCATTGCAACACTTCTTGCGTTGTTATCATTTGTATTATCCGATGAGTTGTAGTATCTGAGAAGCTTGCCGTTTTCACTTTTAGCAATATCCTCAGCGATTGAAGGGAAAGTAAACGGTACTGAAACGCTTAAACCTTTCTGAAATAAATATTTCATAGCAAGCATAATCAGTCTTTCGTGAAATACATATCCTGTCTGCTCTGAGTATGCAGAGCAGGCAGAGCCATCTGATGAAATGTGAAAAATAATTCTTTCACCGTTTATGTCGTTACGATCATGAAGCAAAGCATCGGCAAGACAGGCTGTGTTCCTTGATGAACAGCGTATCTGAGGAAGTACGCCGATAAGTTTCTCAGGAAGTTTTCTTTCCAGAAAGCTTTCATAAAGTGCCTTTGCACCGTGAAATTCATATCGTTTACCGTAATTGTAACAGTCCAGCGTCCTGAAAACAGTGCTGTTAAAAACTTGTTCGATTTTTTTCTCAACAGTCCTTTTGAGAAGGAGTCCTCCACGATCGGTTATCCTTATTTTTTCACCGTAGGTTGCGGATACATAACAACACGCCTGTGCTGAAAAAAGTGATGAAATATACATTGCCTGCTGTGCGGAGCATTTTCCAAGGTCAAATACATTTATCCCGACCGAAAGCAATCCTGAAATAAGGCTTTGAAGAAGAACTAATGCTGATTCGTCCTCAGAACAACCGACAATTACAACATCACCCTTGTCAAAAGCTGTGCCGACAGCCATTCCCATTTTTGCGAAGTCTACAGGTGCATTTGATGAGGGAGCAAAATTATATTCCCCATCGTCGTCAAAAAGCATTGATTTTCCTGAACTTATTATAACATTTCTGCTGATAACCGAGTCTGGAATTACGATTTTTCCTGCCCATATCTTGATATTATCTTCAATCACAGAACTTTCTCCAATAACAGCTTTTTCACCAATGACAGAATATTCCCCACAGCTTACAGATTTTTTTATGCACCCACCATTGCATAAAACTGTTTTGATAAGTTCACATCTTGATGAAACAACAGCATTTTCTCCGACATAGCTTTCAGAAATCCGAGCACGCTGTCCGATTACAGCGTTGTTGTCGATTACTGAGTAAGGCTCAATTACAGTACCTGATTCAATGCTGACATTTCTGCCTATAAAAACTGGTGGTATTATCGCAACACCGTTAAAATTTTGTGAGCTCTCTGAATAGATACGTTCATTGTTGTTTTTAGCATTGATACTCAGACCGGTTATGCCACTGAGCATATCATGTTGAGCGTTAAGAAATCCATGAGCGTCAGTAATTTTCTTGAAATATCCGTTTTCATTGTAGCACAAAAGCTTGTCATTTCCGAGCATCTGAGGAATAATATCTTTTATGAAATCACTACCGACAACAAAATTATAGTCCTGAAAAGCTTTCTTAGAAAGAATATACATTCCTGTAAATGCGTTTATACAGTTGAGATTATCCTTTGCAGGTTCAAGTGACATTGAGGTGATTTTTCCGTCATCGTCACATGAAAAGCATACATGATCTGAAAGCTCACTCAATCTTTTAGTCACAATAGTGCATACTGACTTATTTATTGTGTGAAAAGACATAATCTTATTCAAATCAAAGTTATAAAGTGCATTCGCTTCAACAATAAGCATATCATCATTGTCAAAAGCCTGTGCAACAGCACCTGCGGTACCAATGTTTTCTGTTGAAATAAAACTGAGTTTCATACCATCAAAATCAGCAGTTTCATATTCAGATAATATCATACCTTCAAGGTATCCCAGTGCGAGTGTGACTTTTTTAAAGTTTGCTTTTTTCAGATTTTTCAGTGCATAATTAAGCACTGTATCACCTGTTATCCTCAGAAGTCCGGCAGGTCTGCATGCTGTCAAAGGCATAAGTCTTTCTCCACGTCCACCACATAAAATTAAAGCTTGCATAAATCTCATCCTTTCAATAATATGTTTGAGTTCCAAAAATATTATTGGTGCATAAGGGAAAAGTTATACAAGAAGTTAAATTATAAAAATTTATGTATGCTACTTTTCAAATCTGCATTAATGTGTTATAATTATTATGTAAATAAAGATAATGATTCTTTTCAAGGAGATTTCATGAATACAGTATATAATACATTAAAAAACAAAGCACTTGAAAAGTATTTTTCAAGAATGAACAGCGAACAACAAAAAGCTGTTTTTAAAGTAAAAGGACCACTGCTTATACTCGCAGGGGCAGGAAGTGGAAAGACCACAGTTCTTGTCAACAGAATTGCAAATATGATATTTTTCGGTAATGCCTATAATTCTGACGAGGGCTACGGCAATTATACTGATGAGGATATTGCTTTTCTTAAAGATTATGTGGACGGAAAAACTACTGATGCAGATAAGCTTGCTGACATTATAGCTTACGATTGCGTGAAACCGTGGAATATCCTTGCAATTACATTCACAAACAAGGCTGCCAATGAACTGAAAGTGCGTATTGCAGATATGCTTGGTGAGAGGGTAAGTGGAATTACAGCAGCAACATTTCATTCAGCTTGCGTCAGGATTTTGAGAAGAGAGTGTGAAAATATCGGATTCAGTTCATCTTTTACAATATATGATACCGATGATGCACAGAGAGTTATAAAAAATGTATTGTCAACGCTTGATCTTTCAGAAAAGATGTTCCCACCCAAAATGATTCTTTCTGAAATTTCAAGACAAAAGAATAAAATGGTCACACCTGATGAGTTTATCGCACAATGTCAGGACGATTATCGTATGCTGCAAATTGCAAAGGTGTATAAATATTATCAGCAAAGATTGAAATCAGCAAATGCAATGGATTTTGACGATATTCTCTGTCACACATTAAGCCTCTTTGAGAACAATCCTGACGTCCTTGATCACTATCAGAATTTGTATAAATACATAATGGTTGACGAGTATCAGGATACCAATACAGTCCAGTTTATGCTTGTTTCACTGCTTTCGGCAAAGTATAATAATCTTTGTGTAGTTGGTGATGACGACCAGAGTATCTATAAGTTCAGAGGAGCAACTATTGAGAATATACTCTCATTTGAAAAGCAGTTTGCATGCACACCGAACGATGTTATCAGGTTAGAGCAGAATTATCGTTCAACCCAGAACATACTTACCTGTGCAAACGAACTTATAAAGAATAACAACGGACGCAAGGGTAAAAATCTATGGACAGACTCAGGTGACGGTGATAAGGTTACCGTATATAGATTTGCTTCAGAAAAAAGTGAGGCAAAGTTTGTAGCGGATACTGTACTTGAGGGTATAAAAAACGGTGATACATATGGTGGGAACGCCGTGCTTTACCGAATGAACGCGCAGTCAAATGCTATCGAGCAGGCGTTTGTAAGAGCGGGAGTACCTTATCGTATTTTTGGTGGGTTGAAATTCTATGACCGTAAAGAAATCAAAGATATGCTTGCTTATCTGTCGGTCATAAATAACCACAATGATATGCTCAGACTAAGGAGAATAATTAATGAGCCGAAGCGTGGTATAGGTGATGCAACCGTTTCAACACTGGAACAGATAACCTCAGATCTTGGTGAAACACCACTTGAAATTATGAACAGGTCTGCTGAATTAGTTCCGCTTGCAAAGAGGTCAAAACAGCTCACAGCACTTGCAGATATGTTCTATGAGCTTACAGATCTTGCAGACGAGCTTTCACTTGCTGATCTTCTGGACGAACTGCTTGAAAAGAGTGGATATGAGCAGTATCTCAGACAGCAGGGTGACGAGGGTGTAATGCGACTTGAAAATATCAACGAGTTGAAGTCTGCTATGGCAAATTATGAAGAAAATGCCGAAGAGCCATCACTTTCCGGATTCTTGGAGGAGATTTCGCTCTACACAGATATGGATAACTTTGACGATGATGGTGATTATGTTGTTATGATGACAATGCATTCAGCAAAGGGACTTGAATTTCCAACAGTTTTTGTTGTCGGTATGGAGGAGAATATTTTTCCGTCATCAAGGAGCATGGAGAGTGAAGCTGATATCGAGGAAGAACGTAGACTTGCTTATGTAGCTATTACCCGTGCAAAGAAAAAGCTTTATCTTTCTTATGCGTCAGAGCGTATGCTTTTTGGACGAACAGATAGAAACAGAGTGTCACGTTTTATAAAGGAGCTTCCTTCTGAGAACATAGAAAAGCAGGAAGAGCAAGGCTTTTCGTTTGGCGATCAGAGTAATAAGGGTACAATAAATGCATTTCGTAGTATAAGTCTGCAGGAACAGCTTGCACACAAACGTAACGAGAACAAGACGGTATCAACAGAGCAGTTTTCAGCTGGAGATAAAGTGAAGCATAATATTTTTGGTGAAGGAATGGTACTGAAAGCTACACCTATGGCCGGAGATACACTTCTTGAAATAGCATTTGAAACAAAAGGAACTAAAAAAATTATGGCCAACTTTGCAAAAATCAAGAAGCAATAAACCTTGACTTTATTTGACTAAAACGTTATAATTATATGTAGATGATTATATTATGGAGGAGTAGACATTGGATTATATAGTTTCAGCCTCACTTCTGGCTTGTGACTTTACAAAACTGGGCAGTGAAATAAAAAGAGCCGAAAATGCAGGAGCAGACTGGCTTCATTATGATGTTATGGATGGAATGTTTGTGCAGAATATCAGCTTTGGAGAACCCGTGCTTAAGAGTATTCTGCCTGCCGTGAATATACCTGTTGATGTGCATCTGATGGTTGCAGACCCTATGCTTTATATTGATAATTATGCCGATATGGGTGTGATGGGGATAACGATTCATGAGGAATCATCCTGTGGAGTACAAGAAGCTATTGACAAGATCCGTTCAAGAGGACTAAAAGCCGGTATCTCAATAAAGCCTTCAACACCTTTTGAGAAGCTATTGCCGTTTATTGATAAGATTGATATGGTACTTGTAATGACAGTCGAACCGGGATTTGGTGGACAGTCGTTTATGCATGAAGTACTGGATAAGATAATTCAGTTGAGAGAGTACATAGATAAAAATAATCTCAGTGTAAGAATTCAGGTTGACGGCGGTATAAATGATAAAACCGCAGAGCTTGTGAAAAAAGCAGGAGCTGACGTGTTTGTTTCAGGATCATATATTTTTGGTGCTGATGACATAGAAAAAGCAGTTGCATCACTGAAAAACTAAATAAGAGTTTCAAAAGGAGTATTGCATATAATTGTGCCATACTCCTTTATTTTTGCAATAAGTATTCTATCTGATTTGAGTTGTCGGATTTCATGCTTTGTACAATTAAGTACAAGTGCATAAGAGCCGTTGTACAAATATAGTTTTGATTTTATTTTTTTGAATCTGTTGTCATAAAGAAAATCTACAAGCTTTTCAGGTCGTTTAAAAAATAACACAGATTCATTGTTTTCATATGTTCTTGGAGCCTTGTGAGAATATGATGAAATATAAATGACCATATCACCATCGGTCTGCTCAAAGATTTCTACAGACATTTTATCATGAGGTGACTGTATAATTCCCATATCAACCATAAGATTTAGAATATATCCGAGAAAGGTTTTGGTTTCGGGTGAATCTTTTTCAAAGCTGTTAAAATCCATGTCAAGAGAATCAGCCTCCTGCTTAGTAAGAATTATTTTAACACAAGAGTTTGAAATTAATTGAATATCCAAAAAAATCACCCCTGAAAAGTATTATTACATTATACTCTTCAAGGGTTGTTATTGTTAATTAAGGTTCAAGCTCAGCCCATTCGTCCATCTTTTCCTCAAGAAGATTTCGTGACTGTTCAAGCTGAGTACATTTTTTAGTCATAACTTCAAAATCGGCTGACACTTCAGGAGAAGATATTTCCTGTTCAAGCATTGCAATATCCGATTCAAGCTGTTCAATTTCTTTTTCAAGCTGAGTTATTCTGTTTCTGCGCTGAGCGTCTAAAGCACGTTGTTGACGTGTTCGGTACTGATTCTGTTTTTTAGCCTTGTATTCTTCTTCAATACGTTGTTGCTTTTCAGCGTCAAGTGCAGCTTCCTTTTCTCTGCGTTCAAGATTTTTCTGATCAGCATATCTGTCAAAGTTGCCTGTGTACATTGCAGTATTATCTTCTGAAACTTCGATTATCCTGTTTGCAACCTTGTTGAGCAAGTATCTGTCATGAGAAACAAGTATTATCGTTCCTTCAAATTCTGCAAGAGCACCTTCAAGAACTTCCTTTGTGTTGAGGTCGATGTGGTTTGTCGGTTCATCAAGCACAAGGACATTTCCTCTGTTAAGTGCCATAAGGCAGAAACAAAGCTTAGCCTTTTCTCCACCACTAAGTACAGATACAGGCTTGAAAACGTCCTCGCCGGTGATAAGTACAGCACCAAGTGATTTTCTTATCTCTGTTTCAGTCATATTCGGGAATCTCCTGCTGACTGATTCAAGAACCGTGTCAAAAGGATCGAGCATAGCGTGTTCCTGATCAAAGTATGAGATTTTTACATTGCCACCCCAGATGATATTGCCTTTTTCGTGAGGAATAAGACCTTGTACCATTTTGAGAATTGAGGTCTTTCCAATACCGTTTGGACCAATGATAGCGGTATGTTCACCACGTCTGATATGCATATCCAGTGAATTAATAAGCGTCTTTTTGCCTGCACCGTCACCGACAGTTACAGGGCATGATACAACTTCAAGAATGTCTTTTGTTGGTTCAATATCATAAGCAAGCTTGATTTTAGGAGGTTTTGTATACATAACAGGCTTTTCAACTCGTTCCATTTTATCAAGAGAGTGCTGACGTGACTTCGCCATTTTAGCAGTTGAGGCACGGGTTTTGTTCCTGACAATATAATCCTCAAGCTTTGATATTTCTTTTTGTTGCATTTCATACTCTTTGAGTTGACGTTGAGAACTTTGCTCCTTCTGAACAAGATAAGCAGAATAGTTGCCTTTATATGAAGTCAATCTGCCGTTTTCTATCTCACATATTCTTGAACAAAGCTTGTTGAGAAAATATCGGTCATGAGATACGATGAGTATAGAACCTTTGTAGCTTTTCAGATAGTCTTCGAGCCACATAAGCGTTGTAAAATCAAGATGGTTTGTAGGTTCGTCAAGAATGAGCAAGTCAGGTTCTTCAAGCAGTAGTTTTGCAAGTGCAAGACGTGTTTTTTCACCACCGGAAAGAGTGCTTATAATCCTGTCGGTTGGTGTGTTACCGAATCCCATTCCGTTGAGGACCTGTCTGATCTTTACATCAATTCTGTAGCCGTCACGAGCCTCAAAATATGACAAAAGCTTTGCGTATTCATCAGATGCATACTGCTGAGCAGGACCAGTTTCCTGTGACATGATTTTTTCAAGCTGATTCATACGGTCTTTTATCTCAAGAAGCTTTGAAAAGGCTTTAAGCATTTCTTCTTTTATAGTAGATGCGGTTTCAAGACCGCTGTTCTGGTGAAGATAGCCTATGTTTACGTTGTTTGCAACGTCAACAGAGCCCAAACCATCTGATGTTTTATCAAACTCCTCCTGACCTGTGAGTATGTTAAGAAACGTAGTCTTTCCACAGCCATTTGTGCCGATAAGACCGATAGTTTCATTGTTTTCAATAGTAAAATTGATGTCCTTGAGCAATGGAACACCGTTGAAATATTTGTATATATTAGAAACGTTAATAAGCATATTTTTACTCCTGAGAATTTATCTTTATCATTATACAATCTTTTTTACGTTTTTGCAAGTCGCAGAAGCAAGAGTATATAAGAATTTTACGGAAAAATATTAAAAAAAACTATATACAATTTGAAAAATATGTGCTATACTATTATCGTGGTGTATTGTGATATGTCAGAATATGTCACAATGCCGATAATAATAAATTTGCTTGAAAGGAAGGGATGTTAGGGTTGGAGCAGAAGCTTACGCTTTATGGATTCAATAATCTTACAAAAACTCTAAGTTTCAATATTTATGATGTCTGTTACGCAAAAAGTGAAAGGGAACAGAAAGATTATATTGCCTATATCGATGAACAGTATAACTCAGATCGTCTTACAAAGATTCTTTGTGACGTAACTGAAATTATAGGTGCTCGCATTTTAAATATATCAAAACAGGACTATGAGCCTCAGGGTGCATCAGTTAATGTACTTATTGCTGAAAGAGAATTGGGTGACGAGTCGATAGATCCTTCATGTAATCGTGGAAAGTATAATATACAAAGTGAAACTGTACATGCTCATCTTGATAAGAGTCACCTTACAGTTCATACATATCCTGAATATCACCCTGACAATTCCATCTCAACATTCAGAGTGGACATTGATGTTTCGACCTGCGGAACAATCTCTCCTCTGAATGCTCTTAATTATCTTATCGGAAGCTTTGATTCTGATATTATAACTATCGACTACCGTGTGAGAGGCTTTACACGAGATGTTCTGGGGAAAAAGTTTTTCATTGACCATAATATTACTTCAATTCAGGAGTATATCGATAAAGCGACGCTCACAAAATATGATGCTATTGATGTGAATGTGTACCAGTCAAATATATTCCATACAAAAATGCTGATAAAGAATATTGAGCTTCAGAATTATCTTTTCAAGAAGGATGTTTATGAGCTTACACCGAGTCAGCGACTTGAAATTACAGATTCACTTCATCGTGAAATGATAGAGATTTTCAGTGGAATGAATATCTACTAAGATTT
>JAUNJM010000021.1 GCA_030533265.1 Ruminococcus sp.
CGGAGATAACGGCAATGATGCCTTTACAGAGAGCCTGTGGTGCTGAGAGTCAGGTAAGAAACAAGTTGTCAAATGGACCGTTGAGGGCGCAGTCAAATGTGCAGTAGCAAACTGCAAATGCACAGAGTATTCTGCGACGTGTTGGCATACGTCAGTTGTCGGGAGTGTGTTGGCACTCTGCTAAGCGCACAGGGTCGTTCCTGTGAATCAAGGTGGCACCGCGGATACGGGCAAGTTATATATTTGCAGCTATTCGTCCTTGGCAGAATTCTATTTTTATGAAATTCTGTCAGGGGCGTTTTTGTTTGTGCATGTCGAAAGCTCTTCTGACAGAATCAGAGGAGCTTTTTGTTTTACACGGAGGTGCATTATGAAATTTTTACCCGATATTGAAGAAATAAAAAATATTGCAGCAAGCGGAAAATACAATATTATTCCCGTAAGCTGTGAAATACTTTCAGATATCTGTACGCCCATTGAAGCTATGCAGAAACTGAAAAATATATCATCCCATTGCTATATGCTTGAATCGGCAGCGGCAAATGAAAAGTGGGGACGCTACACGTTTCTTGGTTTCGACCCGAAGCTTGAAATCACCTGCAAGGGCGAGGATATGAAAATCGGTGATGTAAGGCTTAAATCTGATAATCCCGATGAACATATCAGACAGCTTATGTCGGAATATAAAAGTCCGAAATTCGATTATCTCCCTTCTTTTACAGGCGGACTTGTAGGTTATTTTTCATACGATTATCTCGGATATTCCGAGCCGACTGTACGTAACAACGCAGCGGATACCGAGAATTTCAAGGACGTTGACCTTATGCTTTTTGATAAGGTAATTGCCTTTGACAATGTCAGTCAGAAAATTATTCTCATTGTGAATATGCCGCTTGACGATATTGAAATAAACTACAATAAAGCGGTTTATGAATTGAAAAAGCTTATTGAGCTTATCCGCACAGGCGATAAGAAAATCGAGTGCGGACATTTAACAGGAGAGATTAAACCGCTTTTTGACAAGGAGCAGTTCTGCAATATGGTCGAAAGGGCAAAGCGTCATATTCATGAGGGCGATATTTTCCAGATTGTCCTGTCAAACCGTCTTTCCGCACCCTTTGAGGGAAGTCTGCTGAATACCTATCGTGTACTGCGGACACTCAATCCGTCACCGTATATGTTCTATCTTTCGGGAACTGACGTGGAGGTTGCAGGTGCTTCTCCCGAAACACTTGTCAAGCTGGAAAACGGCGTACTCCACACCTTTCCCCTTGCAGGAACACGACCGAGAGGTAAAACCGAAGCTGAGGACAAAGCGCTTGAAGCGGAACTGCTTGCTGACGAAAAGGAACTTGCAGAGCATAATATGCTTGTGGATTTAGGCAGAAACGATTTGGGCAAAATCAGCAAATTCGGTACGGTTGAGGTTGAGAAGCTCCGCAGTATAGAGCGTTATTCCCACGTTATGCACATCGGCTCAACCGTAAGAGGAGAAATCCGTGAGGACTGTGATGCACTTGACGCAGTAAGCGCCGTGCTCCCCGCAGGAACGCTTTCGGGTGCACCGAAAATAAGAGCCTGTCAGCTAATCGGAGAGCTTGAAAATAACAAGCGTGGAATTTACGGCGGAGCAATCGGATACATTGACTTTACTGGAAATCTTGACGTTTGTATTGCAATACGAATTGCCTACAAGAAAAACGGAAAGGTATTCATCAGAAGCGGTGCGGGAATTGTTGCTGACTCTGTTCCCGAAAATGAATATCAGGAATGTATAAACAAAGCGGCAGCAGTTGTGAATGCACTCAAAATAGCAGAGGAGGCGAATTTATGATACTTCTCATTGACAATTACGACAGCTTTTCGTATAACCTTTATCAGCTTATCGGTGAAATTACGCCAGATATAAAGGTGATAAGGAACGATGAGCTTCGTACAGATGAAATACGGGGACTTCGTCCCAAAAAAGTGATTCTCTCTCCCGGCCCGGGCAGACCTGAGGACGCAGGAGTAACCCTTACCATTGCAAAAACGCTTGCAAGAAGCGTGCCGACATTGGGTGTTTGTCTTGGACATCAGGCGATATGTGCGGCATACGGCGGCGAGATAACTTACGCAAAACAGCTTATGCATGGCAAACAATCGGAAATAAAGCTTGATACGGAATGTATGTTGTTCGACGGCATTCCCGAAAGAATAAAGGTGGCAAGATACCATTCTCTTGCGGAAAATCCCAAAGCCCTGCCTGACTGTCTTAAAGTTACAGCTGTAACCGATGATGGCGAAATTATGGCAGTACAACACAAGAATTATCCCATTTTCGGAGTGCAGTTTCACCCCGAATCAATAATGACGGAATACGGCAGACAAATGCTTTTGAACTTCGTGAAAGGAGATTTTTGATATGATTAAGGAAGCAATAGTAAAAATTGTAGATAAGCAGGACTTGACATACGATGAGGCATATATGGTAATTACTGAAATTATGAGCGGTGAAACAACACCCACCCAGAACGCAGCATTCCTTGCGGCACTGTCAACTAAAAGCACGAAGTCTGAAACTATCGAAGAAATAACGGGCTGTGCGGCGGCTATGCGTGACAAGGCGACAAAGCTCACGCACAACCTTGATGTTATGGAAATTGTAGGCACAGGCGGCGACAACGCACACAGCTTCAATATTTCCACCACAACAGCTATTGTTTGTGCAGCGGCAGGACTTAGAATTGCAAAGCATGGCAATCGTGCGGCTTCCTCCGACTGCGGAACGGCGGATTGCCTTGAAGCGCTTGGGGTCAACATAAACCTTGAGCCTGAAAAATGCCTTGAATTGCTTGAAAAGGTTGGTTTCTGCTTCTTCTTTGCACAGAAATACCACACCTCAATGAAGTATGTGGGCGGTATCAGAAAGGAGCTTGGCATCCGCACCGTGTTCAACATTTTAGGTCCCCTTACAAACCCTGCAAGTCCTCAAAGACAGCTTCTTGGAGTTTATGACCCGTCGCTTGTTGAACCACTTGCACAGGTACTTATGAAGCTTGGCGTGAAAAAAGGTATGGTTGTTTACGGTCAGGATAAGCTTGATGAAATCTCGCTTTGCGCCCCCACAACTGTTTCCGAGTTCAAGGACGGCTGGTTCAGGACTTATGAAATCACTCCCGAACAGTTCGGCTTTGAACGTTGCAAGCGTGAGGATCTACGAGGCGGCAAGCCTGCTGAAAATGCGGAAATCACACGCAGTATACTCAGCGGCGAAAAGGGGCACAGAAGAAATGCTGTTCTGCTGAATGCAGGTGCGGCACTTTGCATAGGCGAAAAGGCTGAAACGATTGCTGACGGAATAAAGCTTGCCGAAGAGATTATCGACAGCGGAAAAGCAATGGAAACTCTTGAAATGCTGATAGAGCTTTCAAATTCATGAGGTGAATTATGACAATACTTGATAAGCTTGCCGAACACGCTTTTGAACGTTTAAAAGCGGCAAAAAAGAGCGTTTCACTTGATGAAATAAAAAGCCTTGCATTTGCTTTCCCGAAAAGTGACTTTGAGTTTGAAAAAGCACTCCGCAAGCCTGATATTTCCTTTATCTGCGAGTGTAAAAAGGCTTCTCCCTCAAAGGGCATTATTGCGGAAGAATTTCCTTATCTTGAAATTGGAAAGGAATACGAAAAGGCAGGTGCAGATTGCATTTCCGTGTTAACCGAGCCGAAATGGTTTCTCGGCAGCGACGAGTATCTGAAAGAGATTGCAGAGGCTGTTTCAGTTCCTTGTCTGCGAAAAGATTTTACTGTCAGCGATTATCAGATTTACGAGGCTAAATTACTCGGAGCAAAGGCTGTACTTCTGATTTGCTCCATTCTTTCGGCAGAACAAATCAGGGAATATATCGGAATATGCGACAGGCTCGGGATTTCTGCACTCGTTGAAGCACACGACGAAAGCGAGGTCAGGATTGCTGTAAATTCAGGTGCAAGAATTATCGGGGTAAACAACCGAAATCTCAAAGATTTTTCCGTTGATACGGATAATAGCAGACGTATGAGAGAGCTTGTGCCGAAGAATATAATCTTTGTGTCGGAAAGCGGTGTGCGAACGGTTGAGGACGTTAAAAAGCTTCGTGAAATCGGTGCGGACGCTGTGCTTATCGGTGAAACACTTATGCGTGCCAAAAACAAGAAAGCAAAGCTTTCGGAGCTTCGTGGCGTATGACAAAAATCAAGCTTTGCGGTCTTACACGTCCCTGTGATATTGATTATGTAAATGAGTTGCTGCCCGAATATATCGGCTTAGTTTTTGCGCCGAAAAGCAGACGGTATATTTCTCACGAAAAGGCTGAAGTTCTGAGAGAACATCTTGATGACAGAATTACACCTGTGGGAGTTTTTGTTGATGAAAAGATTGAGGTTATTGCAGATTTGATAAAACGTAAAATCATTGGCATTGTTCAGCTTCACGGTAATGAGAGTGAACAATATATCGCAGATTTGCGGAGGGTAATTGACTGCCCTGTAATCAAAGCTTTTCAGATTGAAAGTGAGGCTGATATTGTCAGCGCAAACAATTCCTCCGCAGATTATGTTCTGCTTGATTCGGGCGGCGGTACGGGAAAAGCTTTTGACCACTCGCTTTTGAAAGATATTGCAAGACCGTATTTTCTTGCAGGGGGACTTACCCCCGAAAACGTTGGAGTGGCAATAAAACAGCTTGTGCCTTTTGCGGTTGACGCAAGCTCATCGCTTGAAACAGATGGCTTTAAAGATAAAAATAAAATGACAGCCTTTGTTAATGCTGTCAGAAAGGACTGAATTATGACTAACGGTAGATTTGGTGTTCACGGCGGACAATATATCCCCGAAACCCTTATGAATGCGGTTATTGAGCTTGAAAAAGCGTATAACTATTATAAAAACGACTCTGAGTTCAATCGTGAGCTTACCGATTTATTTATCGAATATGCTAACCGACCCTCTCGGCTTTACTATGCTCAGAAGCTGACGAAGGCACTTTGCGGTGCAAAAATTTATCTGAAACGTGAGGATTTGAACCACACAGGCTCCCACAAAATCAACAATGTTCTCGGTCAGGCTCTTCTTGCAAAGAAAATGGGCAAGACAAGACTTATTGCTGAAACGGGTGCAGGCCAGCACGGTGTTGCAACAGCCACCGCCGCCGCACTTATGGATATGGAGTGCGTTGTATTTATGGGCGAGGAGGACACTAAGCGACAAGCTTTGAATGTATACCGAATGAAGCTTCTCGGTGCGGAGGTTATCCCCGTAACAAGCGGCACGGCTACACTTAAAGACGCTGTTTCCGAAGCAATGCGTGAGTGGACTTCAAGAATTGATGATACGCATTATTGTTTAGGCTCAGTTATGGGTCCGCACCCGTTTCCTACCATTGTCCGCGATTTTCAGTCGGTCATCTCAAAGGAAATTAAGTCGCAGATTCTTGAAAAGGAAGGCAGACTTCCCGACACGGTAATTGCCTGTGTTGGCGGCGGCTCAAATGCAATGGGCAGCTTTTATCACTTTATTGAAGATGAAAATGTCCGTCTTATCGGCTGTGAAGCGGCAGGTAGGGGAATTGACACCTTTGAAACTGCGGCAACAATTAACACGGGTAGGCTTGGAATTTTCCACGGAATGAAGTCGTATTTCTGTCAGGATAAATACGGTCAGATAGCACCTGTTTATTCTATTTCAGCAGGACTTGACTACCCCGGTATCGGTCCGGAGCACGCTCATCTTCACGACATAGGCAGAGCGGAGTATGTTCCTGTAACCGATGAAGAAGCGGTTGAGGCCTTTGAATTTTTATCTAAGACTGAGGGTATTATTCCAGCCATTGAGTCTGCCCATGCTGTTGCTTATGCAATGAAGCTTGCACCCACAATGGATAAGGATAAGATTATTGTCATAACTGTTTCGGGCAGAGGCGATAAAGATTGTGCGGCTATTGCACGCTACAGAGGGGAGGATATTTATGAGTAACATCAGAAAGGCATTTGAAAACGGCAAGGCGTTCATTCCGTTTATAACCTGCGGCGACCCTGACCTTGAAACAACAGGAAAAATAGTCCGTGAAGCGGTGAAAAACGGTGCGGATCTAATTGAGCTTGGTATTCCGTTTTCTGACCCGACAGCGGAAGGACCCGTCATTCAGGGAGCCAATATTCGTGCCCTTGCAGGCAGTGTAACAACAGATAAAATATTTGATTTTGTGCGTGATTTGAGAAGGGATATAACAATTCCGCTGGTGTTTATGACATATGCAAATGTTGTTTTTTCTTATGGTGCGGAAAAGTTTATTTCAGCCTGCTCCGAAATCGGAATTGACGGCATTATTCTTCCGGACCTGCCATTTGAGGAAAAGAACGAGTTTCAGCCGATTTGCAGGAAGTACAGAGTTGACCTTATTTCACTCATTGCGCCGACATCGGATGACAGAATTGCTATGATCGCAAAAGAAGCTGGGGGCTTTCTCTACATTGTTTCAAGCCTTGGCGTAACGGGAACAAGAAGCGAGATTACAACCGACCTTGCTTCGATCATGAAGGTAGTACGTGAAAATACGGATGTTCCCTGTGCAATAGGCTTCGGCATTTCCACTCCCGAACAGGCAAAGAAAATGGTGGCTGTTTCAGATGGCGCAATCGTCGGTTCGGCAATTATCAAGCTGATTGAGAAGTATGGTAAAAGCTCTGCTGAGGTTGTGGGAGAGTATGTAAAGACGATGAAAGAAGCTGTAACTGAATAATAAACTAAATCAGAACTGCCGTACAATGTATGGCAGTTTTTTGATAAATTCTCGAATTACCTATTGACAAAGTAGGTAATTGGTGCTACAATGATATTAACCTACTGAACAGATAGGAGTATGACAAATGAAAAAGCTGTTTGAAGAATTACTAAGAGAAAATTTCCGTTTCGGACGAATGTGGTACTATTGATTTTACACGTATACAAACCACATTTTAATTACGAAAGGAAATGAATATTATGGCAAACTATAAATTTGAAACACTACAGCTTCACGTCGGACAGGAAACACCTGACCCCGCAACAGATTCCCGTGCAGTTCCGATTTATCAGACCACGTCCTACGTTTTTCACAACTGCGAGCACGCAGCCGCACGCTTTGGTTTAGCCGATGCAGGCAATATTTACGGCAGACTTACAAACTCCACTCAGGACGTTCTCGAAAAGCGTATTGCTGCTCTTGAAGGCGGCGTTGCGGCTTTGGCACTTGCTTCGGGTGCGGCGGCTATCACTTACACAATTCAGGCACTCGCACAGAACGGCGGTCACATTGTGGCACAGAAATCAATCTACGGCGGAAGCTACAACCTGCTTGCTCACACACTCCCGAATTTTGGAATTACCGCAAGCTTTGTGAACATCCACGATTTAGCTGAGGTTGAAGCGACAATCAAGGACAACACAAGGGCAATCTACATCGAAACTCTCGGCAACCCCAACAGCGATATTCCTGACATTGATGCTCTTGCCGAGCTTGCTCACAAGCACGGTCTGCCTCTGGTTGTTGACAACACATTCGGCACTCCTTATCTTATCCGACCGATTGAACACGGTGCTGATATTGTTGTTCATTCCGCAACCAAGTTCATTGGCGGTCATGGAACAACTCTCGGCGGTATCATTGTTGACTCGGGCAAATTCGACTGGGAAGCAAGCGGAAACTATCCTGCAATCGCTGATCCAAACCCAAGCTACCACGGTGTATCATTTACAAAGGCTGTGGGTGCGGCGGCATTCGTCACATATATCCGCGCGATTTTGCTCCGTGACACGGGTGCAACAATTTCTCCGTTCAATGCTTTCCTGCTTTTACAGGGTGTTGAAACGCTTTCCCTGCGTCTTGACAGACACGCTGAGAACACGAAGAAGGTTGTTGAGTTCCTGAAAAATCATCCTCAGGTTGAAAAGGTCAACCACCCCTCGCTTGCTGAACATCCCGATCACGAATTGTACGAAAAATATTTTCCCAACGGTGGCGGTTCAATCTTCACCTTTGAAATTAAGGGCGGCGCGAAAGAGGCACACAAGTTTATCGACAATCTGAAAATTTTCTCGCTTCTTGCAAATGTTGCTGACGCTAAATCGCTGGTAATTCACCCCGCAACAACAACTCACAGTCAATTGAGTGCGGAGGAGCTTTTGGAACAGGACATCAAGCCAAACACAATCCGTCTTTCCATAGGTACAGAGCATATTGATGATATTATTGCAGACCTTGAAAACGGATTTGCGGCAGTAAAGGAGTGATTATTATGGCTAAAATATATTCATCTGCTGACCAGCTTATCGGCAAAACGCCGTTACTTGAACTTACACATATTGAAAATAATCTCGGACTTAAAGCGAAAATTTTCGCCAAGCTTGAATATTTCAACCCCGCAGGTTCTGTAAAGGACAGAATTGCAAAGGCAATGATTGATGACGCAGAAGCAAGCGGAAAGCTTACTCCCGATTCGGTAATCATTGAGCCGACTTCGGGCAACACAGGTATCGGACTTGCGGCTGTTGCGGCGGCAAGAGGTTATCGCATAATCATCGTAATGCCCGAAACAATGTCTGTTGAACGCAGACGGCTTATGAAGGCTTACGGAGCAGAGCTTGTTCTTACCGAGGGCACAAAGGGAATGAAGGGTGCAATCGCAAAGGCTGAGGAGCTTGCAAAGGAGATCCCTAACAGCTTTATTCCGTCCCAGTTCACAAACCCTGCAAATCCAAAGGCACACGTTGAAACAACAGGCCCCGAAATCTGGGAGGATACCGACGGAAAGGTTGATATTTTTGTAGCAGGTGTTGGCACGGGCGGTACTGTAACAGGTGTCGGCGAATACCTTAAATCAAAAAATCCCGATGTGAAAATTGTTGCAGTTGAGCCGGCTTCTTCTGCTGTACTTTCAACAGGAGTTGCTGGTTCTCACAAAATTCAGGGTATCGGAGCAGGTTTTGTTCCCGAAGTGCTTAATACAAAAGTCTACGATGAAATTATCACAGTTTCAAACGAAGACGCTTTTGAAACGGGCAGACTCATCGGCAGAAGCGAGGGCGTGCTTGTGGGAATTTCTTCGGGTGCGGCTGTCTTTGCGGCAATCGAGCTTGCCAAGCGTCCAGAAAATGAGGGGAAGAATATTGTTGTGCTTCTTCCCGACACAGGCGACAGATATCTGTCAACACCACTTTTTGCTGAGTGATTGACAATTTCCCCGATTTTATGATACAATAAACGGGAGGTGTTTACTATGATGATTTCAACAAGAGGCAGATACGCTCTGCGTGCTATGATTGATCTTGCAGAGCATAGCAATGACGGCTATATACCTATGAAGGAGGTTGCGGCACGTCAGGAAATCTCGCTGAAATATCTTGAAAGAATACTTCCCGTTCTTGTAAAAAACGGACTTGTTGAGGGTGTTCAGGGCAAAGGCGGCGGCTATAGACTAAGCCGTGCTCCCGAAGAATATACCGTAGGTGAAATTTTAAGACTTACTGAGGGAAACCTCGCTCCAGTTACCTGTCTTGACTGCAATGCTGAAGTCTGCGAAAAGAAAGATACATGTAAAACACTTTCTATGTGGACCGAGTTTCATCGTCTGACCAATCAGTATTTTAACGGCATTACTATTGCAGAGCTGGCAAATGGCAAGTCTGTATAAAATCCGAAATAATATGAAAAAATAAGAGCAGTACCGCAATCAAGCGATACTGCTCTGTTTGTTTCATTAGCCACCGTTTAGTCAATAACCATTAGTGTTTTTGAATACTTTTATATGGTCATCGCCCTAAAGTATGATACCTTTTTACTAATTGATAATTGCTGTTGCAAAGTTGAGATATGTTGCAAAAGTCACCCAGATGAGATATGGTATGTTGAGGTATGCAGAAAGTTGACTGATTTTTCTGAATTTTATTATCATTAAGATAATAGTAATCCAGAGCAGAAGTATTTCAGCGAATGCAAACCACAGTGCATCAAATCGGAAGAAGATAATGCTCCATAAGAAGTTGAGAGCAAGCTGTATAAAATAGACGTTCAGAGCTGATCTTTTTAAAGCTTTGTTTGCGTTAGAAGAGTAGACAAGATATGCCGAAAAGCCCATGATTGCGTATAGGATAACCCATATAACCGGGAAAAGCCATGCAGGAGGAAGCAGAGGAGGTTCTTTGTAGGTGTCGAAAAATTGCGAAAAACCTCCTGAAAGCAGAGCAGACAAAGCTACCACGATCTCAGTGCCAACGATCCATATAAGTATATCAGTTAAACCACGTTTTTTCATGTTATCACCGCTCCTTTGTAGTGCTGATTTTATTTCTATTCTATGTGTGAAAACAGGGTGATATTCGAATTGTTATGGAATCTGTACAAAAAGTGGGTTTTAATTTCTATTAAAGCATTGCTTGATTTAATGGAATAAGTATGGTATAATATTTACATTGAAATTTTATTGTTAAGCGGAGGTATAAAAATGTTAGAAAGAGTTCATACAATAGAGGCAAGAAAGAACCACAAGATAAAAATTGATGTTATTCCGGGTCATTTTGCTACAAACCATTCTCATATCAATTATTATGTTGATATGACATCAATCAAAACAAGTCATAAAATGGCTAAGGCTGCTGCTGAACAGCTTGCAGGTAATTACAGAAATACTCACATTGATACTATTATCTGTCTTGAGGGCACACAAATGTTGGGTGCATTTCTTGCACAGAGCCTTGCTGACAGTGGCATAAACAATGGTGAGGACATTGCCGTTGTTACACCTGAGCTGAATACAAATAATCAGATGATTTTCAGAGATAATACTCAGAAGGTGATATGGGGTAAGAATGTTCTGTTGCTTATTTCATCAGCTTCAACAGGAAAGACAATCAACCGAGCTATTGATTGTTTACAGTATTACAATGGTAAGCTTATTGCTATCGGTGCGATTTTCTCGGCTATCAAGGAATCAAACGGTATTCACGTTCATACTATTTTCACAGGTGACGACATTCATAAGTACGATACATATCCGGCTAATGCCTGCCCTATGTGTCAAAATGGACAGAAGGTTGATGCACTTGTAAACAGCTTTGGATATTCAAAACTTTAATTGTAAAAAGTCAGGACTGTTGCGTTTATGCTTTGCAACAGTCCTTTTTTGTATGTAGAGTCTGTTAATTTGCTTTGTTTTCAGCAGTATCACTAAGATCAAGGGAAAGAAGTGGATTTGCTGAAGAAGCAACCTTTGGCAAAATTCCGTCCCATTTCTCAATAGCCTGATAGTTTATCAGCTTATCACTGAGTGACTGCGTGAGTGCCTTGTTAGCCTTTGCCTGAGCTTCGTATCTTGTCTGAATGGCCTTTGCATCAGCTTCAGCAGCAATAACTTTCTTTTTAGCTTCTGCCTCAGCGATTACAATAGCCTGTTCCTGTTCAGTCTTTGTCTTAATAAGGTTCTGTTCAGCAACCTGCTTTGCTTCGATAGCATTGTTGAACTCCTGTGAAAAATCAAAATTTACAATATTGAATTTTTCAATCTGGATGCCATAATCGGATACTTTTGCTTCAAGCTGTTCCTTAATCTCGTTACCGACTTTGTTACGTTCAGTTATGAGCTGTTCAGCGGTATATTTTGCACTTACTGATTTCATTGATTCCTGAACAGCCGGCATAAGGATTACTGCCTGATAGTCAGGTCCGATGTTTTTGTAAATTGAGGAGGAAGCATCGTTTCTGACACGGAAGTTTACTGCAATTTTTGAATTAACAGTCTGAAGGTCCTTAGATACAGCACTTGCGTCAGCTTCATAAACCTGGATTTTGTTAGAGATAATAATCAGTTCCTGAGCAAAAGGCACTTTGAAGTGCAATCCCTCAGAAAGTGAGTTGTCTGAAACCTTACCAAAGGTTACAATAACACCCGTTGAACCTGCCGGAACTATCGCAAGTGATGAGATAATACCGATGAGTATGAGTATAACTATTGCAACAATAACTGCAATTCTCCCGGCGTGTTTTGGACGCTTGATTTCTACAACATTTGAATTGATCATATTGATCTACCTACCTTTCTTTGTTGTGATTAGATTATATATCAACTTTGCATTAACTGCAAAGTAGCTGTAAAGATTTGCTGTAGTGTTTGGGTATAAAAATATTAAATATCTCTCATATTCTCGCTCAGACACATCTTATCTTCATTTTACGACGTTTTTCATCAACCGTGTTATAAGGCGGTCGGTACTTTACAATGTGGGGAAAATGTGATATACTTGTCTTAGTTTTATTGAAAGGACTGGTGTATTATAAAAGGCATATTTGACTCACATTCGCATTATGACGACAGTGCTTTCGATGACGACAGAGAAGCTTTGCTTGATGCTCTGCTGAAAAATGATGATTCTTCGGTTGAGTGCATTATGCATGCTTGTACTGATGAGAAATCGGCACAGTTCGGATTGAAAATGGCTCAAAAATATGATAATTTCTATACATCCGTAGGTTTTCATCCTGAGTGCCTTGACAGATTGCCTGAGAATTACATGGATATACTTGACAGCCTTGTTGAACAGAATCCACAGATAAAGGCTATTGGAGAAATAGGACTTGATTATCATTATGATGGCTATGACAAAAATGCTCAGACAGAGTTGTTATCTTGTCAGCTTGAGTTTGCAAATGCTCATAATCTTCCTGTTATACTCCATTGCCGTGACGCATTGGAAGATTTCATGGATCTGATCAGAAAGTACAGACCAAAGGGTGTTGTGCATTGCTTTTCGGGATCTGCTGAAACAGCGGAAGAATTTTTGAAGCTTGGTATGTACATTGGTTTCACGGGTGTACTGACTTTCAAAAATGCAAAAAAGGCTAAAAAAGCTTTGCAGGTCGTGCCGATTGACAGGTTGCTTCTTGAAACAGATTGTCCGTATATGGCACCTGAGCCATTTCGGGGAAAACGTTGTACAAGTGATATGATAGAAAAAATTGCAATTTGTGCAGCACAGCTTAAAGGTATTGAGCCGCAGCAAATAGTGGATTATACCAATCAGAATGCAAGACATTTGTTTGGAATATAAAAGATAGGAGAATTTAAGATGAATATTGAAAAAGTTGAAAAGCAAATTACAAATCCGGAGCTTGTAGAGGCAATCAAAGCAATGAGAAAGGAGTTTTCTGCTGAAACTCAGAACAAGGTGCTTAATCTTGCATTGCAGGCAACATTCCTTGTGCCTTGTGTTGTGAGCAAAGACACTCAGCTTGTTGCAGACGAGAACAATCATGTTCAGTTTGAGGAAAAGCCACAGGTCAAGTTTGTACTTATTCAGAATGAGAATACAGGAACTTTCTTTCCTGCTTTCACTGATGCTGAGGAACTTGCAAAATTCCAGTCAGAAGAACCATATCAGCCTTTTGGCATGAAATTTACAGATCTTGCAATGCTTTCTGAGCAGACTCCGAACATAAATGGTTTTGTGCTTAATCCGTTTTCTGATAACCTGCCGTTTACAAAAGAGCTTCTTGCAGATATGAAGGCAGCACTTATGAAACACAGAGAGAAAATGCAGGGAAATGTACAATAATTATGAATACATAAAAAAGCTGTACTGCAGATTTGCAGTACAGCTTTTAATATTATGTCTTGAAATTAAAGTACACGTACCTTAACAACACCGTCGATAGCTAAAATTGCATCAGCGTCAACGTCCCCTGTAACATCGAGCATAGTGTAAGCCCAGTCTTTCTTTGACTTGTTTACGAGGTTTTCGATGTTAGCACCCTTAGCAGATACAGCAGATGTGATCTGTGAGATGAGTGCAGGAGTGTTCTTGTGAAGTACGCAAACCAAAGCATCACCTGTTTTAGCAAGCTCAGCGTTAGGGAAGTTTACTGAGTTCTTAATAGTACCTCTTTCGATGTAATCCATAAGCTCATCAGCAGCCATAACTGCACAGTTATCTTCAGATTCACCTGTTGAAGCACCGAGATGTGGAAGAACGATAACATTTTCTTCACCGAGAACAACATCATCAGCAAAGTCAGTTACATACTTAGCAACCTTACCATCCTTGATAGCCTTGATAACAGCTTCGCTGTTGATGAGTTCACCTCTTGCAAGGTTGATAAGACGAACACCGTCTTTCATCATAGCGATCTGTTCAACGTCAATAGAGTTCTTTGTATCAGGAGTATAAGGAACATGGATTGAAATATAATCACTGTTCTTATAGATGTCGTTGATGTCAGCAGTAACGCTTACAGCAGGATCAAGATTCAAAGCAGCGTTGATTGAAAGATATGGGTCATATCCAATAACCTTCATGCCAAGAGCTACAGCAGCGTTTGCAATCTTTCCACCGATAGCACCAAGACCGATGATACCGAGTGTTTTGCCCAGAATTTCAGGACCGGCAAATTTAGCCTTACCACCTTCAACAGTCTTAGGAGCATCAGGAGTACCTTTGAGTGAAGCAGCCCAAGCAGCAGCTTCTGTAATTTTTCTTGAAGCAAGCAAAAGTGCACAGAGAGCGAGCTCCTTAACAGCATTAGCGTTAGCACCAGGAGTATTGAAAACAACGATACCTTCTTCTGCACATCTTTCAACAGGAATATTGTTTACACCGGCACCGGCTCTTGCGATAGCAAGGAGGTTATCCTTGAATTCCATGTCGTGAAGCTTTGCTGAACGAACCATGATAGCGTCAGGTGCGTCGCAAGTGTCACATACAGCGAATGTATTCTTATCAAATTTATCAGTACCGATAGCAGCAATCTTATTCAATGTCTGAATATTTATCATAGGTAGCAACTCCTTTAAGATTATAATAATTTAAGCGTTTTCAGCTTCAAATTTCTTCATGAAATCAACAAGCTTTTCAACACCTTCGATAGGCATAGCGTTGTAGATAGAAGCTCTCATACCACCAACAGTTCTGTGACCTTTGAGGTTTTCAAAGCCTGCAGCCTTAGCCTCTGCAACGAACTTAGCATCGAGATCAGCATCACCTGTAACGAAAGGAACGTTCATAAGTGATCTGTCCTCAGCAGCTACGGTACCCTTGAAGAGCTTGCTTTCGTCGAGGAAGTCATAAAGGATCTTAGCTTTCTTTTCGTTGTGAGCTTTCATAGCCTCAAGACCGCCCATCTTCTTGATCCACTTGAATACCTTACCACAGATATAGATACCATAGCAAGGAGGTGTGTTATAGAGCGAGTCAGCATCAGCCTGAGTTTTCCACTTAAGCATTGTTGGAGTACCTTCGAGAACGTCATCAGTGATAAGGTCTTCACGGATTATAGCAATAACTACACCTGCAGGGCCGACGTTCTTCTGAACACCACCGTAGATAACACCATACTTAGTAACGTCAACAGGCTCTGAAAGGAAGCATGATGAAACGTCAGAAACAAGAATTTTGCCTTTTGTATTCGGCAAAGTCTTGAACTTTGTACCATAGATAGTATTGTTTTCACAGATGTAAACATAGTCAGCGTCCTCAGGAATATCGAGGTCTGAGCAATCAGGGATATATGAGAAAGTTTTATCAGCAGATGAAGCAACTGCAACAGCCTCACCATAGATCTGAGCTTCCTGATAAGCTTTCTTAGCCCACTGACCTGTTATGATATAAGCAGCCTTTTTATTTTTCATAAGGTTCATAGGAACTGCTGCGAACTGCTGTGAAGCACCGCCCTGCAAGAAAAGAACCTTATAGTTGTCAGGAATATTCATAAGGTCACGGATATCCTGTTCAGCTTCTTTGATAATGTTATCATAAGCTTTTGAACGATGTGACATTTCCATTACAGACATTCCTGTACCCTTATAATCCATCATTTCATCTGCAGCTTCTCTGAGCACTTCTTCAGGAAGTACAGCAGGACCTGCACTAAAGTTATAAACTCTACCCATTTTAAAAACCTCCATATAAATTATAAATAGATTAACATTATCATTATATAACTTTTTTCATTTAAAGTCAATAACGTTCACAAAAAAACAAAATAAAACACACAAAATATACCACTTTTATATAAAAAAGACCTGAGCTAATCTGTTCAGGTCAAAGATAATTCTTATTTGGTTGTGATTTTATTCTTTTCAGATACATCCTGTCTGTGAGTTTCGTTAACCTGTGAGTTTTCGACACCTTCAGTAGCGTCAGGCATAAAGCAGGTTTTTATAGTCATCAGAAATATTTTCGTATCAAGCCACAGTGACTGGTGCTCAATATACATAAGGTCAAGCTTGAGTTTATCGTAAGGCGTAGTATTGTACTTGCCCATGACCTGAGCATAGCCTGTTAGACCGGCTTTTACTTTAAGTCTGTATCTGAACTCAGGCATAGTTTCGCAATACTTTTCAGTAAGCTCGGGCCTTTCAGGACGAGGGCCTACAAAAGACATCTCACCTTTGAGGATATTGATAAGCTGTGGAAGCTCATCGAATCTTATTTTTCTGATAAATCTGCCAACAGGGGTTATACGATCATCCTTCTGGCTTGCAAGTCGTGCAACTCCGTCCTGTTCAGCGTTTACGATCATGCTTCTGAATTTATGTACTTTGAATGTTTTGCCGTCGGTAGTAAGACGTTCCTGGGAATAGAAAACAGGTCCACCGTCATAGCATTTTATTGCAATAGCAGTTATCAGCAGAAATGGTGACAGAACTGCAAGTGAAATGAACGAGAACAGAATGTCAAAAAATCTTTTAATGAAAGCCTGTTCAAAAGAAAGACCGTTATTTCGATTCAGCAAGAGAGGCGTATCAAACAGATGGAAGTCCTCAGCACCTCTCAGGATAATATCTGAAAGCTTAGGATTTATGTAAGTTCTTATTGATTTTTCAAGAGCAAATTTGACTATCTTGTTTCTAAGATCACTTGGTACATCTGAAATTATAACGGCGTCATACTTAGCGATCTGATGTTTTATTGTTTCAAAATTCTCGGTACAGCTTATAGATGCACATATTTTATATTTGTCAGGACGGTTGCTCATTTTCGATACGAGATCCCGTGCGTTGACATTGCCATAGACGATTATCATTCTTCTCGAAGGATATATTTTCTTATAAATCTGACTGAAAACAATGCTCCAGACAGCAGCGAAAATCATATCTAATATAGTAAGCACTAACATTGGCAGAACACTCAGACGTCCTCTGCCGATAAGGCTTATCTGCAAGAATGAAATGATATTTGTTGTAAGAATCGCTAAGGTCTGAGATCCTAAAAGACCGGTCCACTTTGAATATCCGATTCTGAAACCATTAAAGCTTTTGGTAAATGTGATATATACAAAGATATAGAGCAAAATCATGAGTATATTACCGTTGTGCCAAAAAGGGTCAAGCATATCACTATTATAATAATTATTCCATACAAAGCTATAAGATTTGGAAAATGCGAAAACGATAATAAACGCAGCGATAAACATAAGAATTCTTTTGAATTTTTCTTTTTCCTTGTTATTCATAAGGCTGCTCCTCCTTCGCAATTTATAATACAAAAATTTATCAAGACGGATTAAATTTAATGCCTGTTTATACAGGCGATCCTTCTGACAGATAAAAGTATAGCACGTTTTTGCTGAATAATCAAGCAACGAGTCATAATTTCATCTGTTTTGACTGATTTTATCACAAATTCAAAACAAAACGCAAATTTTTTCAAAAACATATACATGATTTACAATAACGCAAATTTGTGTTTAAAGAGAGTCGTTTTTATTTCCCTTTTGCTATGTGGTTATCAGTCAAAACATAGCTTTCCATTGTCATACTTTTAATCATTTCGTCAGGGACATCTGAATCCAGATACACAGTATTCCAATGAGTTTTATTCATGTGGTAAGCAGGGATAATCCCCTTGTAGATCTGTCTTAAAAAGTCTGCCTGAAATGGATCACATTTCAAGTTGACAATATCTTTGCCGTCAAGTTTCATCACAAGAGCAAACCATTTGCGAGTCATAGTGTGTCTTGCGGCATAGGTGTCGAAATCCTTGTTGAACGGTCTGTCAATAGATGCACCTGGAATATTTCTGCAGAATTCAAGATATTTTTCTTTTGTCATAATATCACCACTTAATTTAACATTTTATAAAAAGCCTGCATAGTATGAGTAAGTTTACCGAAAGCTGGTGTATTTAATGAGAATAAACAACCGAATACTAATGGGTGTGCCACAGGCGTATGCACACATAAAAGGGTCGGAAAAGTATCCCACGATAAAGGGAGTTATATCATTCTATGCAATGGGAGGAGGTACGGTGGTTGTGACCGAAATAAACGGACTCCCACGAGATGATTCGTTCTTTGCGATGCACATACACAACGGTAGTTCTTGCAGTGGGAACAGTGAAGACCCGTTTACAAACTCAGGAACCCACCTGGATTTCACTGATGACGAACACCCTTTTCACACAGGTGATCTGCCTGTGATATTGAGCAACAACGGTTACTCATGGAGTGCTGTTTTTACTGACCGTTTCCGCCCGTGTCAGGTGCGGGGCTGTGTTGTGATAATCCATGCGGATGCAGATGATTACAGAACTCAGCCGTCAGGAAATTCAGGCAAAAAAATAGCCTGTGGTATTATCCGATAATGACAGAAGTATACCACAGGAAACATAAGTTGTCAATTAATTCTGATATTGCTCTTCGTCAGGCATAGCAAAATCTATTTTTCCTGAATTTACATTTGCGTCAAGAACTTTGACGTTTATATCGTCACCAACCTTATACACATCACCTGTGTTGAGGTTTTTCAGACTCATTGAACCGTCATAGTAATACTCGCCGTCAGAAAGATTTTCAATATGCAAAAGTCCCTCGCAGGTGTTCGGCAAAAGTACAAATATACCAAAATCAGTGACGGAGGATATGACTCCTTTGAAAATCTCACCGATATGGCTTTTCATATATTCAGCCTTGTAGCAGTCTTCACAACTTCGTTCAACGGTCATGGCTTTAAGCTCGGTGTTGGTTGACTGGTCAGCAGATGCGTAAACAAATTTCTGATACTTGGTATTACACATCTCCGAAGTCATTCCTGATAGGAATGATGACATTATTCTGTGTATTGTCAGGTCCGGATAGCGTCTTATCGGCGATGTGAAGTGTGCATAGTCATCAAGCACCAGTCCGAAGTGTCCTGTTGGTTCGGTAGAATACTTAGCTTTGGACATGGAACGCAGGACAAGATTATTTACAACGGCAAAACTGTTTTCGCCTCTTGTTTTATCAAGAATCTCAGCTAAATCCTTTGGCTTGACACTACCATTAGGATTGAACGGTATGTTCAGCTTGACAAGACCGTCTTTCAAGGTTTCAAGTTTTTCGTCAGTAGGATCTTCGTGAACACGGTATACAAAAGGCAGGTTGTTTTCGATTCCGAATTTTGCGGCACACTCGTTTGCAGTGAGCATAAAGTCCTCGATTATTTCTTCGCTTCTGCCTCTTGTGCGTGGCACAACGTCAACACAAATATCAAGCTCATCAATTATAAGCCTGCTTTCTGCAGTTTCAAGCCTAGGAGCACCACGTTGCCACTTCTTTTTAGCAAGTAAATCAGCAAGCTCGGTCATAACAGGAAAAACGTCAAGCACTTCGGCATATTTTTGGCAAAGGGCTTTTGAGTTGTAGCCTTCAAGAAGCTCGTTGATTTCGGAATACACTCCTTTTACCCTTGAACGTATAACTGTCTTTGCGAACGAGTAGTTCTTTATATTGCCGTTATTATCAAGATTTATCAGTGCTGAAAAGGCAAGCCTGTCCTCTTGTGGATTGAGTGAACATATACCGTTTGACAGCTCTTTAGGTAGCATTGGAATTACACGGTTTGCATAATAAATACTTGTACCACGTTTGTAAGCCTCGTTATCAAGATGGGATTTTGGTTTGACATAGTGCGAAACGTCAGCTATATGCACCCCGAGTTCAAAGCCGTATTCTGTTTTCTCAATAGAAATAGCGTCATCAATATCCTTTGTGTCGGCACCATCTATAGTGAAAATCAACTTATCTCTAAGGTCAAGACGGTTCGTAAGCTGCTCCTTGATCAGCTTTTGCTCTGAAACCCGTTTTGCTTCAAAAATGACTTCAGGCGGGAAAATCGGAGTAAGATCGTTGACTTCCAGTATAGACAATGCACAGGTTGAGGCACTGAGCGAACTGCCGTAGCTGGAAAGTATCTCACAACAGTGCTGAGAATGTTTTTCGCCACGCTTGGTAATCGTTGCCATAACCTTGTCACCCTCATGAAGCTCAATATTTGAGGGATTACTGAAATTCATAGCGTATTTTGAAAGTGTATCGGGAACTATTTTCAGTGAACCGAATTCTTTTACTATTTCGCCGGTAAAACGGCTGAAATGTTCCTCCGTTATGGTGATGACTTCACCTTCAGTACAGTTGCCGTTTCCGTGATATGTTCTGACCAATACAATATCTCCGGGCATAGCACCTTTGAGATGCTTGCCGGGAACAAAAATCTCCTCATCTGTTTCATTACATCTGACAAAGCCATAAGTTTTATTTAGTCTTGCAACAGTACACTTTTTGAGTTTTTTCTTGTCAACGAGAGTAAATCCGATTTTGTTTTCGATAATTTCTCCCTTTGATTTCATCTTTTCGACGGTTTGTACAAATTTATCAAAATCAAATTTCTTTGTACGACAGCTTTTAAGCAGTTCTTTGAATCTGACAGGTTTTTTGCCTGATTTTTTCAGTTTGTTGTATATAAGTTTTCTGTAATCGTCTTTCATAAAAACACTCCTTTCTGTAGTTAGTATATCCAAAAAACAAAAGCCCTGCATAATGCAGGGCTTTGAAATTATTTGTTTATAGCTGCCAACACGTTTACAACAAGTGTAACAACAAAGAATATTATTGCAGCGACTTTTGTGAACTTTGAAAGCTTTGCATCACGAGTTCTGCCTGAATTCTTTCCGTAGAATGAATCGTTAGCACCACCACCGATTGCGGAAGTAAGACCTTGTTCTTTACTTTCCTGAATCAAAACAATCAGAATAATCACTAAGCTTGCAACAATAAGCAGGAAACCTGCTGCAATTTCAATACCACTCATTATTATCTTCCTTTCCAAAGCTATATACGACCTTTAAGCAATACTTACAGGAGTATAATTTTTTTTAGTATAACACAAGTGCATTAAAATTGCAAGAGTGTTTACAATTTTTTAAAAATATTTTTCAAAAGATTGAAAAAACCTATTGAAATTATTTTTAAAATATACTATACTATATATATGAAACGTCTGTATCGGAGGGATAGATATGAGCAAATTCGCAAAAATCATGACGGTTATAGCTTTGTTAATAGGACTACTTGTAGCAGCTGAAGTTCTTGGAGAGGTTTTTTCAACAAAACTGAACAAATATTACAAGGTTGATTGCAAATAAGATTGACACCGTATCATTAATATGTAGCAGGATTTTATGATCCTGCTTTTTTATTTGCAGAAACGGTGATTTCCGATAACCATGATTGTAGGTCTTGAGTGCATAAAAGCGTTTGAGGTTTTTGCGGGATTATAATAGTATATACAGCCACCTGTCGGATCCCAACCATTGAGAGCATCTTTGGCAGCTTTGTAAGCAGAGTCGGAAACAGGCTGGTTGAATTGACCGTCTACGATAGCAGTGAATGCACCATTCTGGTAGATAACGCCTGAGAGGGAATCAGGGAATGATGGGTGCTGTATTCTGTTCAGGATAACGGCACCGACAGCAACCTGACCTGTATAAGGCTCACCACGAGCTTCGGCGGAGATTATCCTTGCGAGAAGATTTACGTTAGCGGTGGTTGAGGCAGGAGCAGAGCCTATTGAGATGCCGAGAGCCTTCAGTGTCGCAGGGCCGGCAACACCTGTCTGTTGGATGCCCTGCTGTTTTTGGAATCTCAGTACTGCCTTTTTTGTTTGTTCACCATAATATCCGGTTACACCAACAGTGAAAAGCCCACGTTCCTTGAGTCTTTCTTGAATTGCAGTAACTTCAGGTCCACTTGATCCAAGCTGTGAAAGTGCTGGTTCTGAGTCAACTTTGAAAATCAGCGAAGCAATAATCATAAGAGTCAGCGAAATGAGTACGATAATTGCAGTCTTTAAAAATGTATAGACACTTGCCTGGTTGTTCAAAAAAATTCCTCCTTAATAGTAGAATATAAGAATATTTTGTGCGGTAAGAAAAGTTATATACATATTTTTCGGCAAGAAAGGGAATATTTTTTGATGAATAACAATGAGCTGTTGTCATAATGCATAATAAAATCATGAAAAATGAGTGGCCACAAGAATTATTCAACAAACTTATCATCAAACTGTTGACAAAAAAGGAGAAAGGTGATAAAATAAACGAGTCGCCTAACGAGAGCGAC
>JAUNJM010000022.1:0-5153 GCA_030533265.1 Ruminococcus sp.
GCTTTTCCGCTATCTTTTTTTATGAACTGTCACACATCTATTGTAATCCTACAAAGTAAAGCTGCTTTTTTATGCAATTAAAATTGACTTTTTGAAGAAAGTGTATTATAATTAATTAAATGTATGTATTCAGGAGGTAATCATATGAACGCACTAATTAAATTGCTGAAAACAAATGCAAGATTGACTAACACTGAACTGGCAGTTATGCTCGGGAAAACTGAACAGGAAATCGCTGATGATATAAAAAAACTTGAATGTGACGGTGTTATAAAAGGTTATTCGGCTATTATAGACGAAAGCGTTATTGATAGTAACGCTGTGTATGCGCTTATTGAGTTGAAGGTAACACCACAGTCGCAGAGTGGTTTTGATGAGATCGCAAACGAGATCTCTCAGTATGAACAGGTTGAATCAGTAAGGCTTATGTCAGGTGCGTATGATATTTCAGTTGCTGTTACGGGTGGTAATATCCGTGATGTATCTCAGTTTGTATCACAGAAACTTGCTGCTATTGATGCTGTTCAGTCAACGGCAACTCACTTTGTTTTAAAGAGTTATAAAGACAATGGAATTATCATAAATGGTGATGAAACTGACGAAAGAGGGATGGTTTCTCCGTGATAGATTATAATAAAGTACTGTCTAAAACAGTAATTGAAATGAAGCCATCGGGTATAAGAAAGTTTTTTGATATTGCACAGAATCTTGAAGGTGTAATATCTCTCGGTGTTGGTGAGCCGGACTTTAAAACCCCTTGGAAGATCCGTGAAACAGCAATAGAATCACTTGAAAAGGGAAGAACAGTTTATACTGCAAATGCCGGACTTATAGAACTGAGAAAAGAAATATCAAAATATTTCGAGAGAAGTATTGATACCAGTTATGATCCACAAAGTGAGATAGTAGTTACTGTCGGAGGCTCAGAGGCTATTGACATTTCTATTAGGACGCTAATAGAACCCGGTGACGAGGTGCTTATCGTTGAGCCTTGTTTTGTTTGCTATTCCCCTATAGTTTCACTTTCAGGTGGTGTGCCTGTTTCTATTGAAACAAAGGCGGAGAATGAATTCAGACTCACCGCAGATGAACTGCGAGAAAAGATCACAGATAAGACTAAACTGCTTATTTTACCTTATCCGAACAATCCAACAGGTGCTATCATGGAGCGTAAGGATCTTGAAGCTATCGCTGAGGTGCTAAGGGGTACAGACATAATGGTTATCTCAGACGAGATATATTCCGAACTTACATATTCGGGCAAACATTGCTCTATTGTACAGATTGACGGCATGAGAGAAAGAACTATTGTCATAAACGGTTTTTCAAAAAGCTTTGCAATGACTGGTTGGAGATTAGGTTTTATGGCAGGTCCAAAAGAAATCATAAGACATAGTTTAAAGCTTCACCAGTATGCGATAATGTCCTCACCTACAACGAGTCAGTATGCAGCAGTTGTAGCGTTGCAGTCATGTGAAAAGGACATTGAAATTATGCGAAATGAGTATAATATGCGACGCAGATTTATTGTTGATGCTTTCAACAAGCTTGGATTAGATTGTTTCACACCACAGGGAGCGTTTTATGTTTTCCCATGCATTAAATCGACGGGTATGACAAGTGACGAATTTTGTGAAAAGCTTGTTATGACAAAAAAGGTTGCAGTCGTTCCTGGTACTGCTTTCGGCAAATGTGGAGAGGGATTCATAAGAGTTTCTTATGCTTATTCTATAAATCATCTCAAGGAAGCTGTTAAGAGGATAGGAGAGTTTATAGACGAGCTTAAACAAAATTAATCAGAAAGGTTTATAAAAATGGCTGATAAAATAAAGTTGAGAGCTTATGCAAAATTGAATCTTTTTCTTGAGATAACAGGAAAGCGTGATGACGGTTATCACTTGCTCAGATCAGTCATGCAGTCGGTTTCACTTTTCGATACGCTTGAATTTTCGCTCTCAGACGGTGAGGGTATCGAGATAATCACAGATGCGAAGGGCGTTCCACTTGATAAGAAGAATCTTATCTGGAAAGCTATAGACGCATTTTATGCACGGGCAGAAGAAGTTAAGAGAAAGAAAGTATCTGTCAAACTTAAAAAGAAAATTCCTACAATGGCAGGAATGGCAGGAGGAAGTTCTGATGCTGCAGCGACTCTTGTTGCACTTAATGAGCTTTATGATAAGCCGTTTACAACATCACAGATTTGTGATATTGGTGCAAGGCTCGGAGCTGATGTTCCTTTCTGCATTAAGGGAGGAACAATACTTTGTGAAGGTATTGGCGAAAAGCTGTCTGCTCTGGAACCGTTGAAGGATTGCTGTTTTGTTGTGGTTAAACCTGATTTGAGTATATCAACACCTGAGGCTTACAAGAAATTTGATAACATGGTTATTGACAGACAGCCTGATTATCCATCATTTGCTGAGGGCTTGAAAAATAACAATCTTAATCTTATGTCAAGGGCTATTTACAATTCACTTGAGTATGCTTGTGCAGTGAAAGAGATAAATGACATAAAGTACAAGCTTGTAGAAAATGGTGCTAAAAATTCCATGATGACGGGTAGTGGTTCAGCAGTGTTTGGAATTTTTGATAACATTAAAACTGCAAAAAATGCTGTGAAAACATTTGGTGAATATACGTTTTGCGATGTGCTTTTACCTGTGAACATGGGTGTTGAGATAGTTTAATGAAGTTAGATACAAAAATGCTTGAAAATTGCCAACTCTGTCCAAGAGAGTGCGGTGTGAACAGATATAAAACAAAAGGCTTCTGCATGGAAGGTTATGAAATAAGAATTGCTCGTGCAGAGCTTCATTTTTGGGAAGAACCTTGCATAAGTGGCAAAAATGGTTCGGGTACGGTGTTCTTTTCGGGTTGTCCGCTGAAATGTTGTTTTTGTCAAAATTATGAGATTTCTGAGCAAAACAAGGGGTTTAAGGTATCTGTGCAACAGCTTGCCGATACGTTTCTTATGTTGCAAGATAAAGGTGCACACAATATAAATCTTGTGAATCCAACTCACTTTGCACCACAGATAAAAGATGCTTTTGAGGTTTGTAAAAACAATTTGAGAATCCCTGTTATTTATAACTGTGCCGGATTTGAAAAGGCTGAACTGATAAGCGAAATCGCTGATTTTGCTGATGTTTTTCTTCCTGATCTTAAATATTTTGACAGCGATATTTCCAAGAAATACTCAAGAGCAGAGAATTATTTTGAGGTTTGCTCACAAGCGATAAAAGAGATGGTTAGAATTACAGGAAAACCTGTTTTTGATGATAACGGAATTATACAGAAAGGTGTAATTGTAAGACATCTTGTTTTGCCGAATCATCGTCAAGATTCTATAAAGCTTATGAAATGGTTGGGTGAGAACTTTGCAAGTGATGAGATTCTTGTCAGTATCATGAGTCAGTACACGCCCGTTCACAGAGCAAGTGATTTTTATGAGATAAACCGAAGGACATCTACCTTTGAGTATAACTCAGTGTGTACTGTTTTGCAGGAATATGGCTTCAACGGATATTATCAGCAGAAATCATCTGCAAACGTGGATTACATACCAGAATTTTATGATAATTTATACTATGATTTGCCTTGATTTTTAACATTATTTACTTGTTGACTAAAAGCTTTGGCAGAGGATATAATAGCAACAGAGCATTTATGCTTTGTTGTTTATTTTTTTATCAGAAAGAGGTATGAAAATGTCAAGAGCATTTGGCTCAAGGTATAATATAGAGTCCTCTGAGGAGGCTAAGGAATATTTCGGATTTGTCAAAGACCTGCTTGAGAGTGATATTGTAAACGAGATGCGAAATTTTCGTCATCACTACAGCACGACCTGTTTTCAGCACTGTTTGAATGTGTCATATTATAACTATATCGTTTGTAGAAAGCTGGGACTTAATTCAAAAGATGCAGCAAGAGCAGGACTTTTGCACGATTTGTTTCTTTATGACTGGAGAGCGGTTGAAAAGAAATGCGGTGAAAAACCGCACGGTATGCGTCACCCGGTAGTTGCTCTTGGGAATGCGAAAAAGCATTTTGAGATAGACAAGCGTGAAGAGGACATGATCATCAAGCATATGTGGCCACTTACCATAAAACTGCCGAGATATGCTGAATCGTATGTTATTGTCATGATAGACAAATACATTGCAACACTGGAGCTTGGGACATACGTTACACGAAAGGTCAAAAAAGCCTATCGTAATGTTGTTGACAAGTCAAGACGGATTTTCTCATAAAAAAAGCTCCCGAAAGGGAGCATTTTTTACATATCATGAGCGAGAAGATCTGCAATTTTAAGATCGTTTGCAGTTGTGATTTTCATGTTCAGGACATCACCTTTTACTATGTGTACGGGAAGTCCCTTGACTGTGAAAATCGAGCAGGTGTCGGTCAGCTTTGATTTCTCATCATCTGTGAGAGAAGCATAAACCTCACGCAAACGTGAAATGTTAAAGCTTTGTGGAGTCTGGGCCTGAAACATCTCATGTCTGAAAGGAACATCGGATACGGTTTTGCCATCAACGGAGCGAATGATAGTATCAACTGATGATATGAACGTACCGCAAGCATTATAACTCTGGGCAGTTTTTATGTTTTCAGCGATTATTTCAGTAGTTACAAACGGTCTTACGCCGTCATGAGTCAGAATAATGTCATCGTCATTGCATCCGTATTCGCTTATGATGCTGTTGATGATGTTGAAAACAGTAGAGTTCCTGTCCTGCCCACCATTCACGATTACTATGCGTTTGTCATCAAGATAATATGTTTCAATAAGCTCTTTTGTAAAATCGACCCAGTCTGGGTGAACGCCTAGATAGATCCTATCAATATCTCTGAAGTCCAGGAACTTTTCAAGAGTGCACATAATTATCGGTTTACCACCGATTTTCAGAAACTGCTTTGGAATGTCAGCACCCATCCTGGTACCTGTTCCGCCTGCAACAATGCCTGCAAATATCATGTTATATATCCTTTCAAAAAAGCTCTCCGTAATCGGAGAGCTTTTATATTATTTGTGGTTGTAATTTTCAAGAAGGTTCTTTATCTTCTGGTGAGGATCAATTATTTTTGAAATGGAGAAATCGTGGTTAAGAGATGCAATGAAATATGCGATATACTTAGCACAGTCAACC
>JAUNJM010000022.1:5163-22332 GCA_030533265.1 Ruminococcus sp.
TCAGGTGATCTGTAAGTAAGATTTGTACCGAACACTCCATTGATAATACCGTCAGCATATGCCTTGTCAAATGATGCAAGACCGTTTGTGAAGATTGCGTATGTTGCATAGCAATAAATTTTATTAGCTTTACGTTTTTTGAGTTCAACGGCAATATCAAGCATTGATTCACCGGATGAGATAATATCGTCAGCGATGAAAACATCCTTGCCCTCAACGTCATTACCCATATACTCATGTGCAACAATAGGGTTTCTGCCGTTTACAATAGTGGAGTAATCACGACGTTTGTAGAACATACCGAGATCAACTCCGAGAACTGAAGCATAGTACATATTTCTGTTGATAGCACCCTCGTCAGGAGATACGATCATAAAATGATTTTTGTCAGGACAGAAATCATCAAGATTTTTAAATAATGACTTGAGAACCTGATATGACGGAATAATGTTATCGAATCCCATGAGAGGAACAGCATTCTGAACTCGTGGGTCATGAGCGTCAAAAGTAAGCACGTTTGAAACACCCATAGATTGGAGTTCCTGTAAAGCAACTGCACAGTCAAGAGATTCTCTGTAATTTCTTCTGTGCTGTCTGCCGCCGTAAAGTGAAGGCATAATAACATTTATTCTATGTGCCTTACCACTTGCGGCCTGAATGATTCTTTTAAGGTCCTGATAGTGATCATCAGGTGACATACAGTTCTTGTTACCAAAATAGTCATAAGTCACACTATAGTTACCCATATCGCAAAGGATAAACAAATCGTTTCCTCTTATTGTCTGCTTTATAAGAGCTTTACCGTCACCGGAAGAAAACCTCGGACAGTCAGCTTCAATGAGAAAAGTATCCTTAAAATGTTCATTTTTATTGGACCATTCGGTAAGGTAGTTATTTACTCTTTCACCTAAATCCTTAGCACCCTCCATTGCAATAAGTCCAAGTGGTGCAACTCTTGAATTGTTATCAAACAAAATCTTTTCAGCACTTCCCATTTTACGTTCCTCCAACACATGAATTCGTAAACATTACGAAAAATTTTCTTTTATATAGACATTATACATTATTTTTCGTAAATTTACAATAGTTTTGCGTAATTTTCTTTTGTTTTATACATTTGAACAAAAAAACACTTTCTTTGCATATATGTTTTTACAAATGGATAGATGAATAACAAATATGGGAAAAATCAGACCAATCACTTGCGTTTTTATGGGAAATGGTATATAATATAATTGTATTATTATATTTAAATGGATTTATTATATTTACTGTGAGATAAAATTCTTTTAAGACAATGGAAAGAGGTAACGTATGACTAAAGCAGAGAGATTTTTTTCAGATATAAAAAACAGCAGAGTAGCATTTATCGGAACAGGCGTAAGCCATCGTGAACTGATAAGCGTATTTTTATCTAAAGGGATAAATGTTGTAGTCTGTGATAAAAAAGATAAAGAAAGTTTTGATAAGAAAATATATGACGAATTTGCATTAAAAGGCGCAGAATTTTCGCTGGGAGAAAACTATCTTGATGAGATATTTAATTGTGATATAGTTTTCAGGACACCTGGAATGTACTATAACAATGAAATACTGACCAGAGCAAGAAAGCAGGGTATAGTGGTCACATCGGAAATGGAAGTGTTCTTTGATCTTTGCCCATGTCCTATTATTGCCGTGACAGGTTCAGATGGAAAGACCACATCTACAACTCTTATCAGTGAAATGCTCAAAGCTGAGGGTAAAACTGTTCATCTTGGTGGTAATATAGGAAAAGCATTGCTTCCTATAGTTGAGAACATTAATGAAACTGATGTGGCAGTAGTTGAGCTTTCAAGCTTTCAGCTTATTTCAATGAGAAAGTCGCCTGACGTTGCAGTTATAACTAACATTTCACCAAATCATCTTGATGTTCATGGCACAATGGAGGAGTATATTGATTCAAAATGCAATCTGATACGCCACCAAAATGCTTTTTCAAGAACAGTTCTGAATTTTGATAATGAGAATACAATGAAGCTTGCTGATCTTGTGAGAGGAAAACTTGTGAATTTCTCACTTACCCGTCAGGTCGAAACAGGAAGCTTCTTGCGTGAAGACGGTATGCTTTGCTATCGTGAAAAAGGCGTTACAACAGAAGTCGTTCACAAGGATAACATCAGAATTCCTGGTATCCACAACGTTGACAATTACCTTACTGCAATTGCTGCAGTGTGGGGTAAGGCTTCGGTTGAGAGCATTGTAAGGGTAGCTGAAAACTTTGGTGGTGTTGAACATAGAATCGAGTTTGTACGTGAGCTTGACGGAGTTCGTTGGTATAATGATTCTATTGCAACAAGCCCGACAAGGGTTATTGCTGGACTCAATTCATTTGATAAGAAAATTATAATCATTGCAGGCGGATATGATAAGAAGATACCGTTTGAACCACTTGCAAAACCAATTAATGAACGTGTTAAAACGTTGATACTCATGGGAGCTACAGCTGATAAGATTGAAAAGGCTGTTACAGAGTGCGAATACTATCCTGCAAGTGGACTGAAAATTGTCCATGCAAGTTCAATGGAAGATGCAGTAAAAACTGCAAAAGAGCTTGCTCAGAGCGGTGATATTGTGAGCCTTTCTCCTGCTTGTGCAAGTTTTGATATGTATCCTATGTTTGAGGTCAGAGGAAATCATTTTAAACAGCTTGTCAATGAACTTTGATAAAGAGGTAATATTTTAATGGATGTAAAACAGATTCTTGCACAGCTTGTTGACCAAAAGGGCATTTCAGGAAGTGAAATGCCTGCGTCTGTTAAGTCGGCAGAGTTTTTATCGGAATATCTTGATGTTAGTGTTGATGATTTTGGTAACGTATACGGTGTGTCGAAGGACTTTTCAGAAGACAGAAAAACATTGCTCCTTGATGCTCACATTGATGAAATCGGGATGATAGTGACATATATTACCGATGACGGTTTTCTAAAAGTAGCCGAATGTGGTGGGCTTGATAAACGCTTGTTGCTTGCCCAGCAAGTTGATGTTCTTGGAAAGCAGACGATAAAGGGTGTTGTTATCTCGACTCCGCCTCATCTTGAAAAAGATGATTCAAAAGCACCTGATATGGACAGTGTTTATATCGACATAGGTATGTCAAAGCAGGAGGTCGAAAAGATTGTCTCTTTAGGTGACAGAGTTTATATCAACAATTCCCTTGCAATGTTAAAAAACGATCTTGTAACTGCAAAATCGCTTGACGACAGGGCAGGTGTAGCAGCAATAATTTACGCCCTTGATATGCTCAAAGACAAGCAAGTCAATTATAATATAAGAGTCCTGTTTTCTGTGCAGGAAGAAATCGGTGAACGTGGAGCAAAAATCGGTGTATACACTGCTGATGCTGATACTGCATTAGTCGTTGACGTATCGTTTGCAAGAACAAATGGTGAGAGTGCTGAAAACTGTGGTTCAATTCAGAAAGGCCCAATGATAGGCATTGCACCGTCACTTTCAAGAGAAATTTCTGACAAGCTTATTTCAGTAGCAAAATGTAACAACATTTCTTATCAGCTTGAGATAATGAACGGAAAAACCGGTACCAATGCTGACGTTATTGGAGTATCAAGAAATGGTGTGAAAACTTGTACAGTATCTATACCTTTAAAATATATGCATACTCCTGTTGAAACGGTAAGTTTGTGCGATATTGAAAATACAGCAAAACTTATTGCAAAATTCTGTGAAACGGAGGGCTAAGTATGATAGAAACATTGAAAACCCTCTGTGAACTCAACGGAATTAGTGGAGATGAACAACAAGTAAGTGAATATATTTGCTCACGTATTGAGGGCAAAGCTGAATATAAAATTGATGCACTTGGAAATGTTATCGTTTTCAAAAAGGGCATAAAGCACGCAGATAAAAAAGTCATGATTTCAGCTCATATGGACGAGGTCGGTGGCATTGTGACATATATTAATTCCGATGGTACGCTGAAATTTGCACCTGTCGGAGGAATAGATCCGAGAGTAGTCTTTGGTCGTCGGGTGACTGTTGGTAAAGACAAAATGCTTGGCGTTATCGGCTCAAAAGCGATACACAATCTTTCTGCCGATGAGAGAAAGTCTGCCGTTAAGTTTGATGAGATGAATATTGATATCGGATGTCTTACAAAAGAGCAGGCTGAAAAATATGTAAGTCTTGGTGACTCTGTTTGCTTTGTTTCGGATTTTTCAGAGCTTGGTGAAAACAAAATCACTGGAAAAGCAATCGACGACAGAGCTGGCTGTGCAATAATGCTCCGACTTATTGAGCAGGAGCTTGAATATGATACCTACTTTACGTTTGTTGTTCAGGAGGAAATCGGACTCCGTGGGGCAACAACAGCAGCATATTCGGTAAATCCCGACTGTGCTATTGTATTGGAGGCGACAACTGCTGCAGATGTACCATCTGCACAGGCTGATAAACAAGTATGCAAGCTTGGAAACGGTCCTGTTGTGTCATTCATGGACAGGCATACTATATATGATAAAGATTTGTATCAGCTTTGTTTTGACATTTCAAAAGAGAAGAATATTCCATGTCAGACAAAAACAATGATAGCAGGTGGAAATGACGCTGGAGCAATCCATATTTCAAGAAGTGGAGTAAAAACCTGTGCAATATCCGTTCCATGCAGATATTTACATTCACCGTCATGTTTTATAGATAAGAATGATCTTGAAAATGCATATCAATTAACAAAAAACTTATTAGACAGGATTTTCGATAATGATATCTGAGATAAGAAAATTAGATGATAAGCTGTTTTCTCAGCTTGTCCGGAACCACTATACCAGAAGAATAAAATCGCACTATCTTGCTTATGGAAACAGCTATGATTTCTGCCGTTTTTATCAGGTTTGTCAGAATGATGAAACCGTTGCAGTGATAGCTTGCTTTTATTCGTCAATGATGGTATCAAGTGTTAAGGATAAGAATTTATCAACTCATACACTTGATGAGATAGCTGATTTTATATTGTTAAACAAGCCGATGTCGGTTGAATTTGAAAAACGTTGGTCGGAACATATTACACGGAAAACGAGTCAGAGTTATTCATCTGATGTCAGAACAGAGTTTCAGTTCATATCAAAAAAAGTGGTACCTGAACTGAATGTAGAGGAACTTCCGAAGTTAAGTGAGGTTTTTGGGATTCTCAAAGAATGTTTTCCTGCAATTTCAACTGACGAAAATCAGTTGTGGCTTGCAGATACATCTCATCGTGTAAGACGTGGCTTGTCGCAGTCTTTTATGCTTGATAAATGTACAACCGCAACGATACAATATATCATTGACAAAACTGTGCTTATCGGCAATGTGGGTACAATTCCTGCTGAACGTGGCAAGCATTATGCAAGAAATCTGCTATATTGGATTGGTGAAAAGCTTACTGATGACGGATTTGACGTAAGGCTTATGGCAAGACCTCATAGGGTGAGCTACTATGAGGAGATCGGCTTCAAAGAGATAGATACTGATATAGTTTTAGAGAGGAAAGACAATGACTGAGAATATTTTTAATATAGATGACAAAATTTTATTGCATGCAAAAGAGGCTGAAAAAGAGTGTGCAGAAATGTTTGCCGAGATTGACCGTATTGCTGAGTATAATGGTCAGAAGGTGCTTAAAGCTTTTATTGACAACAGAGTTTCTGAAGGCTGTCTGAAAGGTACAACGGGATACGGATATGGTGATCTTGGACGTGATACTGCCGATAAAGTCTTTGCACAGGCTTTTGGTGGTGAAGATGCAGTTGTAAGGCATACTTTTGTTAATGGTACTCATGCTTTGTCTACTGCACTTTTCGGAGTGCTCAGAATGGGCGATACAATGCTTGCAATGACAGGAAAACCTTATGATACACTTGAAGAAGTTATCGGTATCAGAGGTGAGCAGGGAAAAGGCTCGCTCAAGGATTATGGTGTTAATTATATTCAGGCTGATCTGGTAGATGAACTTTATCCTGATTATGAAAAGCTCTCAGAGCTTGCAAAGTCTGCAAAGGTAGGTTATATACAGCGATCAAGAGGTTATTCGCTCAGGCCGTCACTTTGTATTGATGTAATTGAAAAGATGATAAAGACTGTAAAGTCTGCAAATCCTGATATTATCGTCATGGTGGATAATTGCTATGGTGAGTTTGTTGAAGAAAAAGAGCCTTTAGAGGTCGGTGCTGATCTTATTATTGGCTCTTTGATAAAAAATCCGGGTGGAGGAATTGCATCAACCGGTGGGTATATCTGCGGACGTGCTGATCTTGTAGAGCGATGTGCAGACAGACTCACTTGTGTAGGAATGGGCAAGGAAGTCGGATGTTCGCTCAATCAGAACAGGGAAATGCTGCTTGGATTCTTCTTAGCACCGCAGACAGTCGCAAGTGCTATTAAGACATCGGTTTTTGCTTGCAGATTTTTTGAAAAGCTCGGATATAAAACTTTGCCTGAAAGCAGTGAAAAACGTACTGACATTATCGCATCAATTCTGCTTGAAAATGAGGAGAATCTGACAGCGTTCTGTCAGGGTATACAAAAAGGATCGCCTGTTGACTCTTATGTAACTCCGGAAGCATGGGATATGCCGGGATATGACAGCAAGGTTATCATGGCAGCAGGTGCATTCACTATGGGAGCATCAATTGAGCTTTCGGCAGATGCACCGATAAGACCACCATATGCAGCCTGGTTACAGGGTGGAATAACATACTCATCAGGTAAAACAGGAGTAATGATCGCTGCACAGGAAATGTACAGTAAAGGACTTATAAAATTTTAATACGAAAGGATTGATACCTCATGGCAGAAGTTTTTACCGTAACGATAAAAGAGATAGTCGAACAACTTAATCTGGAGATGATCTATACGCATAAGGATATCTCAGAGCTTTATATTTCTGATAACGACTGTAACCGTCCGGGATTACAGCTTATGGGATTTTACGAGTATTTCAATGCAGAACGTATTCAGATCTGTGGAAACATGGAATTTGCATATCTTGCATCACTTGATGAAACTATAAGATATCAGCGTATAGAAGCATTATTCGCAACTCAAATTCCACTTTTTATTATTGCAAGAGGTCATGAGATATATCCTGATATGATCGAGCTTGCAAAGAAATATAATGTACCAATTGCAAGGACACCTGATAGTACAACTGCATTTATTGCTGCACTTATCGGATTCCTCAATGTAAGACTTGCACCTCGTATTACAAGGCATGGTGTGCTTATTGAGGTCTATGGTGAAGGCTTGCTTATTGTTGGTGAAAGTGGTGTAGGTAAATCGGAATGTGCTATCGAGCTTGTAAAGAGAGGTCACAGACTCGTTGCGGATGATGCCGTTGAAATCAGAAAGACATCAAATGTAACACTTGTCGGCTCGTCGCCTGATAATATCCGTCACTTCCTTGAATTGCGTGGTATAGGCATTATCAATACCAGACGTCTGTTTGGTATGGGTGCTATCAAGGTAAGCGAAAAGATTGATCTGGTTGTTGAGCTTGAACCATGGGATTCCAACAAAGTGTATGACCGTATGGGTATTGATAATGAGTATACAACGATTCTGGGGATACAGGTACCAAGTCTTACAATACCTATTAAACCCGGTAGAAACCTTGCAGTTATACTTGAAGTTGCAGCTATGAACAATCGTCAGAAGAAAATGGGATATAATGCTGCTAAAGAGCTTCTTGATAATCTCGGCTTACAGATGGATACAAAAGACAAGGTTAAAATCTGGGACGATATTTAATATTTTAGGTGATGAATATGAAATTACAGGCGGATTTGCATACACATACAATAGCATCAACTCATGCTTACTCAACGATTACAGAAAACTGTGAATGGGCAGGAAAATATGGCCTTAAAGCTATTGCAATGACAGATCACGCAATGAAAATGCCAGATTCTCCACATATCTGGCATTTTGCAAATCTGGGTATAATTCCGAGAAAGATAAATGGTGTTACAGTATTAAAAGGTATTGAAGCGAATATAATTAATACAGACGGGCAGCTTGACGTTGATGATTGGCTTTTAAGACAGCTTGAATGGGTTGTGGCATCTATGCACGGTGAAGTTATGCAGACGGACACAATAGAGAATATTACAAAAACATATATTAAACTTTGTCAGAATCCTTACATTGATGTTATCGGTCATTGTACAAGTGATTTGTTTTATTTTGATTATGATAAAGGCGTAAAAGCTTTCAAGGAGTATGAAAAGCTGATCGAGATAAACGAAAGCTCAATCATAAACAAAAAAGGTTCAAGAGAAAACTGTTATGAGATACTAAAATTGTGTAAGAAATATGAAGTGCCTGTAGTTGTTGATTCTGACAGCCATTTTTGTCAGAATATCGGCCAGATTCCTAATGCACTTCAGATAATTGAAGAACTTGATTTTCCTGAAAAACTGGTTATCAATACCGATTGGGAAAAGCTCAGAGAGTTTATTTTTAAAAAGAGAAAAAATCTTGATATATAATGAAAGGCTTGATTTTATGAAAATTCAAGACGTCTGCAACCTTGCAGAACAAAAAGGCTGTCGTGTAAATTATAATGAACAGCTTAAAAATTATACTACATTCAAAATAGGAGGAAACTGTCCTGCTATTGTGGAAATCTCATCAGCAGAGGCTTTGGGTGAGCTTGTAAAAATCTGTGAAGAAAACAATGTTAAGTATCTTGTTATCGGCAAGGGTTCAAATATGCTTTGTGATGATAATGGCTTTGATGGTGTTGTTTTTCATGTTGGCAGTGATTTTTCAGAGATAAAAATGCATGATGATGGTATAATAGAGGTTCAGGCAGGATGCAGTCTTATGAAGCTGTGCAGATTTGCACTTGAAAACTCACTTACAGGACTCGAATTTGCTTATGGAATACCGGGAACTGTTGGTGGAGCTATCTATATGAATGCAGGTGCTTACGGTGGTGAAATAAAGGACGTTATACTGTCTGCTGAGTGTATTGAAAAGGACGGTAATGTCATCATTTATGATAAAGATAGAATGGAGCTGTCTTATAGGCATAGTGTTTTTCAGGAAAATGGTGCTCTTATTTCAAAAGGATTTTTCAAGCTTGAAAAGGGCGAAAAATCTGAAATAGAGGCTAAGATGAATGAACTCATGTGCAGGCGAAAGGACAAACAGCCTCTTGAATATCCGAATGCAGGTTCAACCTTCAAGCGTCCTGAAGGGCAGTTTGCAGGAAAGCTTATTCAGGATACCGGACTCAAAGGCTATACAGTCGGTGGTGCGATGGTTTCAGAGAAGCATTGTGGATTTGTGATAAATTATAACAATGCAACTTGCGAGGATGTGAAGCAGGTAATTGAACACGTTCAGAAAACGGTGAAAGACAAAACGGGATATTTTCTTGAATGTGAAGTGAAAATAATTCCGTATTAAACTATTTGGGAGGTAATTTTAATGCAGTTTGTAATCGTAACAGGAATGTCCGGTTCAGGTAAATCAAGTGCAGTGAATATTTTAGAGGATATTGGATATTATTGCATAGATAATATGCCTCCTGAGCTTATTGGTAAGTTTGCAGATATTTGTTCACAGTCGGAAGGAAAAATAGAAAAAGTAGCTTTCGTTGTCGATGTGCGAAGCAGAGGGTTGTTTAACAAGCTTCAGGACACGATAGATATGCTTAAATCGGAGAATATCAATCTTAAAATTTTGTATATTGATTGTTCAAGTGAAGTGCTGATAAGAAGATACAAAGAAACCAGAAGAAAGCATCCACTTGACGAAGCGTCATACGGTGACATAAGAAAAGCTGTAGAAAAAGAAAAGGAACTTCTTGTTCCGATAAAGGCAGTATGCGATTATTATATAGATACTACAAACACCTCTGTTGCACAGTTCAGGGAGAGAATGAACGAAATATTCCTTGAAAACGAGGAGTATATGCGAATAGATGTGCGCTCGTTTGGTTTCAAGTATGGACCTCTACCTGAGGGTGACCTGATTTTTGATGTAAGATGTCTGCCAAATCCATTTTATATTCAGGAGCTTAAAGAAAAAACAGGTCTTGACAGCGAGGTTTCAGGTTATGTAATGAAATTTGATGAGGCACAGGAGCTTTTGAAGAAGTTTAACGAGCTTGTAGATTTTCTTATACCACTGTATGAAAAAGAGGGCAAGGCACAGCTTGTAATAGCTTTTGGATGTACAGGTGGAAAGCATAGAAGCGTTACATTTGCCGAAGCCATGGCAAAGCATCTCAGAGAGAGTAATCGTAAGATAAGAATTGCTCACAGAGATATTGAAAAGCATTAATAAAAGGAGTAAATCTTATGGAAATATCCTTTTCCTATAAGGTAAAAGAAGAAATAATCAGTAAGATAAATTCAAAGCCAAAGGCAGATGTCTGCCTCATGGGTATGCTGACATTCTGCAACAGTCTGAGCGATAAGGAGATTGTTTTCCTTACTGAAAATAAGTCTGTTGCAGACTTTTTTCAGCTTAATGTAAACAGAATATGCGAAAACGAAAACGCTGTAACTGTAACACGGATGGCAAAGAAAAAAGATGTTACGCTTTATAATCTCAGTGTTGGAAGCGAAGATGACAGACTTAATCTGCTTGAATATTTCCGCATGGATTCCAGCAGACGACTTTTGCCTGAGGATCTTCCGAAAGGGAAGTTTTACCCACAGCTTATTTCGGGGATTTTTCTTGCCTGTGGTTCAGTAAACAATCCTGAAAAGAAATATCACATGGAGTTTGTAATGCCGAGCGTTGATCTTTGCAACGATGTCGGAGCTTTGATAATCGACAACTTTCAGATCGTTCCAAAGCATACTGAGAGGAAAAATTCTCAGATTGTTTATATAAAAGAGTCCGAGAATATCATTGACCTGCTAACGATTATGGGAGCGGTAAATTCATCATTTGAGTTGATTAATATGAAGATTTTAAAGGATATGCGTAATAAAATCAATCGGGCAGTCAACTGTGACAATGCAAATATCGAAAAATCACTTAAAGCTGCAGAGCGACAGATTGAGGATATTGAGCTTATTGATGAAACCATAGGGCTTTCCAGATTGCCTGATAATCTACAGGAAATTGCAAATGTGAGATATAACAATCCCGACTATAATCTCAAGGAACTCGGACAAGCACTCAATCCACCTATCTCACGTTCGGGTGCTAATCACAGATTAATGAAAATTGCAGAAATTGCAGAGGAAATACGTTCGGAAATAAAAACATAGGAGATAATCTTATGACTGATTTTGTACATCTTCATGTCCATAGTGAATATTCGCTTCTTGATGGTGCTTGCCGTATCAAGGAGCTTGTTTCTCGTGTCAAAAGTATGGGACAAACTGCTTGTGCAGTCACCGATCACGGAAATATGTTTGCAGCTGTGGAGTTTTATAACGAATGTAAGGCACAGGGTATAAAACCGATAATCGGCTGTGAGGTCTATGTTGCACCGAGAACACGTTTTGATAAAGTCAACAAGATTGACACTTCACCATATCATCTTGTGCTTCTTTGCAAGAATAATATCGGATATCAGAATCTGATAAAGATGGTGTCAATGGGCTATACAGAGGGCTTTTATAATCGTCCAAGAATTGACATTCAACTGCTTGAAAAATATCACGATGGACTTATATGTCTTTCAGCCTGTCTTGCTGGTGAGATACCGAGAAAGCTTTCTGTCGGAGATTATGAAGGTGCAAAGGAAACAGCACTGAAATATCAGCAGATTTTTGGTGAGGATAATTACTACATTGAGATACAAAACCATAAATTTGCTGACCAGCAGAGAATAATACCGTTGCTTATCAGGCTTTCGAATGAAACGGGTATACCATTAGTTGCAACAAATGACGCACATTATATAAATAAATCAGATGCAAAAGCACAGCGAGTTCTTGTTTGTATTTCAACTGCTACAACGATAGACGATCCGAACAAGCTTGAGTTTCCTACAGAGGAGTTTTATGTCAAATCAGGGGATGAGATGCTTGAACTGTTTCCGAATCAGCCACAGGCAGTAGAAAACACGGTGAAGATTGCTGAGCAGTGCGAAATAGAGTTTGAATTTGGTAAAACTCAATTGCCGTATTTTCATATTGATGGTATTGACGATAACGAGCAATACCTTCGTGATATGTGTCGGAATGGTTTGTATAAGAGATACGGTAAACCTACCCGGGAAGCCTTTGAACGAATGGAATATGAGCTTTCAATAATAACACAGATGGGATATACGGATTATTATCTTATAGTCTGGGATTTTATAAACTATGCAAAAAATCAAGGTATACCAGTAGGCTGTGGACGTGGTTCGGGAGCAGGAAGTCTTTGTGCTTATTGCATTGGAATAACAGGAATCGACCCGTTGAAATACAATCTGCTCTTTGAGCGTTTTTTGAATCCTGAGCGTGTTTCTATGCCTGACTTTGATATTGATTTCTGCATGGAGGGCAGGCAGCAGGTTATCGACTATGTTGTGCGTAAATATGGCTCAGACCATGTTGCACAGATAGTAACTTTCGGAACGCTTGCTGCAAAAGCAGCAGTGAGAGATGTTGCAAGAGCAATGGGGCTATCTTATCAGACCGGAGATACCGTTTCAAAGGCTATTCCAAGAGGTCTTACTCTTTCTGAGTGTATTGAAAAAGTGCCTGAGATAAAAAAACTTTATCAGGGTGATGCTAAAATACATGAACTTCTTGATACAGCAATAAAGGTTGAGGGTATGCCGAGAAATGCTTCTACTCATGCAGCAGGAGTAGTCATTACAAAAGAGCCTGTTGACCATTATGTACCACTCTATTGTCGTGACGGACAGGTATCAACACAGTATACCATGACAGTGCTTGAAAGACTCGGTCTTTTAAAGATTGACTTTCTTGGATTGCGAAATCTGACTATTATAAATCATTGCCAAAAGCAAGTGCAAAAGAAAAATCCTGACTTTAACATTGAAAACATACCACTTGATGACAAGCAGGTATATGAGATGCTTTCACAGGGTAAAACGGAGGGCGTTTTCCAGTTTGAAAGTGCAGGAATGACTTCGACGATTATGAAGCTTCGTCCTACAGGTATAGAGGATCTTATAGCAGTCATTTCGCTTTATCGTCCAGGACCGATGGATTCAATACCGACATATATAAAAAACAGACACAACCCTGATCTTGTAACATACAAGCACCCGTTATTAAAGGGGATACTTGATGTAACATATGGTTGTATCGTATATCAGGAACAGGTTATGCAGATTTTCCGTACTCTTGCAGGCTATTCTTACGGAAGAGCTGATATTGTAAGACGTGCAATGTCGAAGAAAAAACATGATGTTCTTGCAAATGAGCGAAAGGCGTTTGTATACGGCGAAAAAGGACAATGTGTCGGAGCAGTTGCAAATGGAGTACCTGAAAAAGTTGCAAACGAGATATTTGACGAGATGTCCTCGTTTGCGTCATACGCTTTTAACAAATCCCATGCAGCAGCTTATGCGACAATATCATATCAGACGGCATATCTGAAATGTCATTATTACAAAGAGTACATGGCTGCACTTATGACAATCTCGTTACTTGACAGCACTGATAAACTGCTATCTTATACAGCAGATGTGAAACGCAACAATGTCAGACTTCTGCCACTTGATATAAACAAAAGTTGTCGTGGGTTTGTTGCTGAAAATGACGGCATACGTTTTGCTTTGCTTGCAGTAAAGAGTCTTGGAGAGGGTGCGATTGCATCCATAATCAGAGAGCGTGAAACCAAAGGAGAGTTTCGGAGCTTGCAGGACTTTTGCAGTCGTATGACAGGCAGAGATATGCAAGTAAGGACTTGCGAGGCACTTATAAAAAGTGGTGCGTTTGATTGCTTCCCCAACAACCGACATGAAATGCTGAATGCTTGTGAAAGACTTATGCAGAGTGCAACACAGGAGAACAGGCTTAATCTTGATGGACAGCTTGACTTTTTCGGTGGAACTGTACAGGAAACTGCAATGGAAACTGTTATTGATTCTTGTGAGGAGTTTCCATATAAAAAATTGCTTGAATTTGAGCATGAGGCAGTTGGAATGTATATTTCGGGTCATCCACTTGATGAGTTTGAGTCTGTTATACTTGAAAATGCTGATGGAAAATCATTCAAAGATGGTGATTATGTTGAGGTTGTTGCAATGCTGACGCACAAGAGAGTTATAAAGACCAAGAATGGTGCAATGATGTGTTTTGCAACCTGTGAAGATAAATTCGGAAGTATTGAGGTACTTGTTTTCCCGATGATTTACGATGCAGTAAGTGGATTACTCAAAGACAGTGCTGTACTTCACATCAGGAGCAAGATTTCGTTGGGGGATGATGAGCCACCAAAGCTTATAGCTGAGCTTATTGAAACGGCTGAGAGATTCAGTGAGCAGGTATTGAAAAAAAGCCTATGTATAAGGATAAATTCAAAGGACAGTGAAACTATTGGAAAGTGCAGAAAAATTGCGCTTCAAAATGCAAATGAGAATTCTCAGAACAAGCTGAAAATATACTTTGATGACCTGAGAAAAACTACTGCAATCAAATCAGCACAATCAATTAACCTTGATGAAAAGGTATTAAAAGAATTTCAGCAGGTAGCAGGAATCAAGAATGTTCTGTTTATGTAGATTTTGACGGAAAGGAAAAATTATGGAACCAAAAGATTATATAGTTGAAAAAATTGACGGTGATTATGCACATCTCAAAAATCTTGATGATGGTGAAGTGATGCTCATTGCAAGAGCTTTGATTCCTGATGAGTGCGATGAGGGTACATTGCTACATTGGGAAAATTTCGTTTATACTGTTTGTAATTAATAACAAAAATCAGGGAGTGATAACACGTACATTGGTGTGTTATCACTCCCTGTTTGTCAATTTTATAGGTTGTGTACGCGAAGATCAAGCGTGTTAAACGGAATAGTGATACCGTTCTCATCAAATTTTTCTTTGACCTGTTCGAGCAACTGGAAGTTAAGGTCCCAGTAATCAGATGATTTAACCCAGACTCTTGTAAGCAGTTTGATAGAGCTTTCAGCGTGTTCACACATGGTTACAAAAGGCTTTTCGGGTTTGTCAAGAGCAAGTGGATTTGCGTTGATTATTTCAAGTATCAGTTTTTGTGCCTTGCGATAATCGGAGGTGTAGTCGATGGAAAAATGCATTTCGAGTCGTCTGAGATCCTCTTGTGTGTAGTTTATTATCGTTGAACCGATGACAGTACCGTTTGGGATAAGTACAGCCTTGTTGTCAGTAGTCAGGAGCTTAGTGTAAAGAATAGTAATCTCATTGACACTTCCACTTTCACTGTTTATTTCAACAAAATCGCCACACTTGAAAGGGTGAGTGAACATTATGAGAAAACCACCTGCTACATTTGAAAGGCTGCCTTGAAGTGCTAGTGCTATTGCAACTCCTGCCGCACCCACAGCAGCAACTATTGAGGTCATAGGAACCTTGAGTACCGAAAGAGTAATGATAGCAACCAGTATATATAACACAGTTCTTAAAACCGAATGTAAAAAAGAATGTGCAGTAGAATCAATTTTACTTTTCTTCAATCCTTTTAAAAGCAGTTTGTTAGCTATTTTTGTAAGAATTATTCCAAGGATTAGAACAATTACAGCGGCTATTATATGAGGAAGATATGCAATTATCTGGTCTGCAAATTTTTTTAACATAATAATTCTCCTTAAGTAAATATATCATAGTTTTACTCTTTCTGAGAAACTGAGATATTTATAGTATAGCATAAATAAAAATAAATTCAATAAAATTTATATACAAAAAAATCATTTAAAATATTTTCATATTTAATTACAAAAAAGTTTGATATTTTTTTATAAATTTGTGTAAAAAAAAGTTGATAATACTATTGTAAAAAAAGTGGAATTGGTGTATAATATTTATAATTGATTTTTAATAAGGATTGATTTGTAGAAAAGGGGAAATCGCAATGAATCAGCAATTAATATATAATATCATTCAGTTAATGCTTAAAGGCACCGATCGAGATCTGAACGCCGGAACAATCTCATCTGTTGTAATAACAGGAATAACAGTTGTTTTCATAGGACTTGTGCTTCTTATAGTATTTGTAACGCTTTACGGAAAAATATTTGAAGCTATAAATAATAAAAAATCAGAAAAAACAAAAAAGGAACTTGAGAAAATACTTCCGTCAAATCCTGTCGTAACCGTTAAAAAGGCTGATACATTACCTGTTGTTGAGGATGGAATTGATGAGGAAATAGTAGCAGTAATAACTGCCGCAATTGCTGCAATGAGTGTCAAGGCAGGAAAGAAAAGTCGTCCTGCATGGGCAAACGCAGGTATTGTTGAAAACACCCGACCATTTTAGTTTTGCTAATAAATTTACTTTTTGTTTTGAAAGGGCAGTGAATAATTAATGACTATTATCAACAGTTTTCTCGAAACTCTTGCTGATCTGGCTCAGGAATCCGGAGTTGCCGGATTTTTAGTCGAAGGCGGTTGGAAGAATATAATAATGATACTTATTTCATTTATATTTATGTATCTTGCAATTTCAAAGGGCTTTGAACCTTTGTTGCTTTTGCCGATTTCATTCGGTATGCTTTTAACAAACCTTCCCGGTGCAGGAATGTATCATCCTGAATTCTGGGATTATATTACAGTTCAAGAGCGTAGCGGTGTATTAAATGACCATTACATAGATTATGGGCAAATATTACAGCATGGTGGTCTTTTGGACATATTGTATATGGGCGTTAAGCTACAGATATATCCACCTCTGATATTCCTTGGAATTGGTGCTATGACTGACTTTGGTCCGCTTATTGCTAACCCAAAGAGCTTCCTGTTGGGAGCAGCAGCACAGGGAGGAATCTTCTTTACATTCATCGGTGCGGCAGTTCTCGGAATGAGTGCAGCAGAATGTGGCTCTATTGCTATTATCGGTGGTGCAGATGGTCCTACAGCAATATATGTTTCATCAAAATTGCTTTCAAAAACTGACGACATCGGCGTAGGAACAATTGCTCTTGCAGCTTATACCTATATGGCTCTTGTGCCTATCATACAGCCACCGATTATGAGAGCTTTGACTACTAAAAAAGAGCGTTCTGTTGTT